>JBILTI010000061.1:0-7652 GCA_044371595.1 Bacteriovoracaceae bacterium | reverse complement strand
AATGCGACTCGTCTTTCTCCGGCACGGCCTCGCCGAGGGCCACTTCCTCCACCAGCAGGACAAGGACTTCGAGCGCGAGCTCACAGCCGAGGGAATCAAGCGGCTCCACCGGACCTTCCGCGCCTTCGGGAAGATGCAGCCGGCGATCGACGTGATCTTCTCCTCGCCGCTCGCGCGCGCGGTCCAGACCGCGGAGATCCTCTGGACCTACTACCAGGACGCCGACCTCGAGCTCATGGCCGACCTCGACATCCTAGACGACCCCCGGCACCTCGTGGAGTACATATCGTTCCTTCCGAGCGACGGTCAGTACGCCTTCGTGGGCCACGATCCGCACCTGACGAAGGTGATCGCGGCGCTCCTCGCGCTCCATCCGGAGCACGATTTTATGACGATCAAGAAGGGCGGAATCTGCGTCCTCGAGGGGGGGCTCTGGAAGGGGTTCACCATGGAGCTCTTGCTTCCGCCGAAGGTCGTTAAGGTTCTCACGGACGGCTAGTCGCGGAGGAGTAGTTTCCGGGGACCGTCCGGCAGCATCGAGAGGATGATCCCCTCCTTCAGTCCAACCCTCGGGAGGACGATCCGGTCGATCTTCAGGAGCTGCATGAGGTGGTGAGTGAGCATGATCGCCGGAAGAATGACGTCGGCGCGGTTCTGGTCTAGCTCGAGCCGCCGGATCCGGTCGACGTAGCTCATCGAGAGAATCGCCTCCTCCATGTGGTGGATCTCGTCGAACAGGGCGAGCTCGGAGCTCGACTTTCCGAGGATCTTCTTCCGGATCTTCCCGATCCGCCGGAGGTTCCCCCCGGTGCCGATCAGGAGGTCGATCTCTTTGAGTTTCACATTGCCCTTGATGAACGACAGCATCTTCTCGAGCTGGAACGTGATCTCCTTCTCGAGGGTCTCCTGGGCGAGCTTCAGGAGCCGGACCGTGCCGACGTTGAAGCTCTCGACGCCGAGGATCTTGTTATCCCGGACGACGATGAGCTCGGTGCTGCCGCCGCCGATGTCCATCAGGACGGCGGTCTTTTTCCGCAGCGGAACCTGGCTCGTCACGGCGTCGAAGATCACCGACGCCTCTTCGTTCCCCTGGATCGTTTCGATCTCGATCCCCGTGGCCGCGGCAATCCGGCCGGCGAGGAGGCGCCCGTTCTTCGAGTCCCGCATCGCCGAGGTCGCCATGGCGCGGATATTCGTCACGTTATACTCCGTGAAAATATGGAAGAGCTTGATGAAGGCCTCCTCCGTCTTCCGGAGCTTCTCCGGAGAGATCACGCCGGTTTCGAAGACGTCTTCCCCGAGGCGCAAGGGCTCGCGGAAACTCTTAATGACCTCGACCACGTCCCCGTGGTTCCGGGCGATTACGGCGCGCAGGGCGTTCGACCCGAGGTCGACCGCGGCGAGGGTTTCGAGCTGGCTGACTTTCGCGAGGTAGCTGGGCATACGGAGTTAATCTTACACAGAGTCTGGTAAAAAACCCACCGTTCCGTTATTAAGGATAAATAAAGTTCACGGGGGTAAGTCGCATGAGATGGTTAAAGCTCGTTCAGAGGTATTCGCTTATCCGGCGCCCGACCCTCCGGGCGGTGAACCCGCGCGTCGGCACCTCGATCATCCCCCTCGACCAGGAAGACGACCGAATCCTCTTTCAGTACCTCACGAACAAGCTCCATTCGCTCCACTTCGAGGGGTCCGAGCTGCAGCTCACGCGGCTGATCCGGCGGATGTGCGAGCAGCAGGGGCTTACGATCCAGAAGATGCGCACGAGCGAAGGCCGGGGCCGCGAGAAGCTCCTCCTTCTCCACCTCCGGTTCGCGGACGACGGGGAGCTCCGCCGCCTCATCAAACTCAGCTAGCGGCGCTTCGGGCAAAAAAAGGGGAGCAGGAGCTCCCCTTTCAGTGGACTTACTTCGCGAGTCGCTTCTGGAGGTTGGCGTTGATCGCCTCGAGGAACTGCTCGGTGGTGAGATACTTGTCGGCGCTCACCTTGTCGCCGTGGATGCAGGCCGCGAGGTCCTTCGTCATCTTCCCTTTCTCGACGGTCTTGATGCAGACGTCTTCGAGGGCTTCGCAGAAGTGGACGAGGTCCTTGTTGCCGTCGAGCTTCCCGCGGTGGGCGAGGCCCCGGGTCCAGGCGAAGATCGATGCGATCGGGTTCGTCGACGTGGGCTTTCCCTGCTGGTGCAGGCGGTAGTGGCGGGTGACGGTCCCGTGCGCGGCCTCGGCCTCGAGCGTCTTCCCGTCCGGCGTGAGGAGGACGGAGGTCATGAGGCCCAGCGAGCCGAAGCCCTGGGCGACGGTGTCGGACTGGACGTCGCCGTCGTAGTTCTTACAGGCCCAGACGAAGGCGCCGGACCACTTCATGCACGCCGCGACCATGTCGTCGATCAGGCGGTGCTCGTAGACGATGCCCTTGGCCTCGAACTTCTTCTTGTAATCTTTTTCATAGATCTCAGCGAAGATGTCCTTGAACCGGCCGTCGTATTTTTTGAGGATCGTGTTCTTCGTCGAGAGGTAGAGAGGCCAGCCCTTTACGAGCGCCATGTTGAAGCACGATTCGGCGAAGCCGCGGATCGATTCGTCGGTGTTGTACATGGACAGGGCCACGCCGTCGCCCTTGAAGTTGTAGACCTCCCACTCCTGGACCTTGCCGTCCTCGCCGGTGAAGGTCATCTTGAGCGTGCCCTTGCCGCGGATCACGGTGTCGGTGGCGCGGTACTGGTCGCCGAAGGCGTGGCGGCCGATGACGATCGGCTGCGTCCAGCCCGGGACGAGGCGCGGGATGTTCTTGATGATGATCGGTTCGCGGAAGACAGTGCCGTCGAGGATGTTCCGGATCGTCCCGTTCGGCGACTTCCACATCTGCTTTAGCTTGAACTCCTCGACGCGCTTCTCGTCGGGGGTGATCGTCGCGCACTTGATGCCGACGTTGTACTTCCGGATCGCCTCGGCGGCCTCGACGGTGACCTTGTCATCTGTCTTGTCGCGGTTTTCCATCCCGAGGTCGTAGTACTTGATGTCGACATCGAGGTACGGGGTGATGAGCTTTTCTTTGATGAACGACCAGATGATCCGGGTCATTTCATCGCCGTCGAGTTCGACGACGGGGTTCTGGACTTTAATTTTCGCCATAGATTCTCCACAGGACTAGTTGAAGGAAGGTGTACTTATTTTGGGTAAAACGGGCGGGTTTGTCGAGAGAATGCGGTGCGCGGAGGTGTTAAAAAATCTGGTGTCGAGGCCGGAGGACCTCGAGGCGGACCTTGTAGCCTCGACGGGTCAGCTGATCGTAGGCGTCGAGGACCGACGTCCCCGGCGACCGGATCGAGAGGAATCGGATCCGCGGGTGGTAGTAGTTTTCGGCATACCCGTCCCGGAGCAGGGCCTCGCGGACCGCGGCCGTGGCGTCGGAAACGTGGAGCACCTTGGAGATCGGAAAGAGGGCGCCGGTTTGGCGGGAGATGGCCACCGGGATGTGGTTCCGCGGCTCCCGGGTTCGGAAGAAGACGAGGTCGTCGGTTTCCTTCAGCACCTCACCGAGCTCGAGGCGAAACTCCTTCCGGGGGAGCGCGGCGACGTCCCGCACGAGTTCGAACCCCTTGCTCACCGTCACGGCCGGGTCGCGGACGAGGGTCGCCTCGACGCTCTGGGGGAGGCGGTTCCGGAGGAAAGGGTCCTGGTCGGCGCGGCCCCGGACCGCCGCAACCACCTTCGGCGTAAGCGACTTCCGGACTCCGGGGCGCTTCGCCGCCGGGTCGGACGCGAGCTTCCGCGTCCCGGGCCGCTCCGGGCCTTGGGGCCTCTCGGAGAGGAGGAACGTGAGGAAGACAAAGAGCGGGATAAACGAGAGGTAGAAGCTCCGTCGCCAGTTCATATGTTCGGGGTCCTCCACTCGACGAGCTGCGTGCTCGAGACTCGGCCCGCGCCGTCGACGGCACGGAGGCGCAGGTAGTAGGCGGTGTCGCCGGTGAGCACGAGGCCCGTGAGCTGGCGGTTCAGCGGCGAGGTCCCGATGCTCGTCCAGTTCCGGATCACGGTCTCCGTCGTTCCGACGACTTCGACCACCGAGGCCTGGTAGGTGACGCCGCTCGTGACGGTGGGCGTGAAGCTAAAGACCGGCGTAACCGTCAGATCGGAGGCCGGGACGGTTCCCAGCGTGATCGCCGTCGGCGGATAGGGGTTGCTTCGTTCGCCGGCGGGCCGGTGGCCGCTAACGAGGATCTTCCACGAGGTGATGTCCCCAGTTCCGCGGGCGACGCTCCCGTCGAGGATCCGGAGCGTCCAGAAGCCCTCGGAGAGTTCCTCGTAGAAGGCGCTGGAGCCGAGGGGGATCGTGATCGTCTGCTTCGTCGCGTTCCAGTTGAAGTGCATGCTGTTTACCGCAAGGAGCCGCGATTCGGTTCCGGCCGGGGACTCGAGCATCACGCCGAGGTCTCCCGGGAAGGGGTGGTCGGTGGTGAGTTCGATCTCGACGTACTCCACGGAGTAGTTGTGCCCCACCCAGATCCGGCTCTCGGAGAGCTCGACGCCGGTGGCCCCGTCCTGCTCGTCGATCGGAACGTCGACGGTTCCCGAGCCGTAGTACCACGTCCCGGTGGTGTTCATCGTCTGCTCGAAGGTCCCGAGGGTGCCCAGCTCGTAGTCCTTGGCCATCACGACGGCGTCGGCGGCGTTGACTCGACCGAAGCCGTACCAGTTTGAGAAGAGGTGACCCGCGCCGTTTAAGATCCACTTGTAGTCGTAGTCGTGGCCCGACACGTCCCGGCCAGAGACCGGGTGGTCGAGCGTGTTGAGGGCCGGATGGAAGATGATGTCCCGCGGATCCGCCAGCGTATCGGGGCCGTCGATCTTGTCCGCCGAGTAGACGAGGATGTGCTTCACGTCCCGCCAGGTGAGACCCGGCTTCGCCTCGAGCATCAGGGCGATCACGCCGGCCGTCACCGGCGCCGCGGAGGAGGTGCCGTTCATCTCGTTCGTGTAGTCGCACTGGCGGTTCGAGGCGTGGCCCCCGTAGTTAAAGTGCGTCGGTTTGTTGATGTTCCGGACGCTCATCCCCGCGTTGCAGCCCTGGAGGTCCGGCGCGATCATGGCCGGGAAGAGGTCCCCGTCCTCGCCCCCCGGGGCGGAGACCCAGAGGTTACTGCCGGTACTCGAGTAGCTGGCCTTCTCCCCGAGCGCGTTGGTGGCGCCGACGATGATCTTGTAGGGAGTGATGTATGTCTGGTGGGCGTTGGCGGTGCCGACGTAGGTCACCGGATCGTCGTCGATCGGCGGGTATTCGTAGAGGCCCGTGAACGAGTTCCCGGCCGACTGAACGTAGACCGATCCCACGCCGTTCCCCTGGTCCATCGCGCCGGCGGCGACCGCGGCGAGGACGTCGTCGTCTTCGGCGGTAAACAGGTAGTAAGCCGCGGGGCCGTAGCTATAGTTGAAGACGTGGAAGTCGCCGGTGGTCTGGTCGATGTCCCGGGCCTCGAGCGACTCGTCCGTCTCGGTATCCGGCAGGGGGAAGAGGAAGCGGAAGGCGCCGAACTTTGCCCCCGGGGCGACGCCGCGGGAGCCGAGCGAGTTCCAGCCGACCGCGGCAGCGAGGCCCGCGACGGCGGTTCCGTGGGCCTCGGAAGCCGAGAAGAGCGTCGGGAGCGGATCGCGGCCGTGCCACTCCGCCGACGTTCCCACGTAGTTCCGGTGGTACGCGATGCCGAGGGCGTTGCCGGCGAGGTCCGGGTGGTCGATCTCGGTTCCCGTGTCGGAGACGGCGATGCGGATGTTCCGGCCCCGGACGTCTAGGGTCTCGTGGACGTAGGTGAGGTCGATGTCCTCCCCACTGAGGCCCGCGCTCTCGCTGTAGGCCTTGTTCGCCCCCGTGTTGCGGAGGTGCCAGGCCTGCGCCGCGAGGGGGTCCTGGCCCGAGACGAAGCTTCCGCCGGCGGCGCCGCCGGTGTCGCCCCCGGCGTTCCCCTCGGTAATGGTTGCCTCTTCTTTTATGCACGCGAAAAGCGGAAAAAGAAGGATAAGCGCTAACCCGGATCGCATAAGAATCTCCCAAGGATTCTATCGGCTTTCCGGGCGCGAAACTGTAGACCGCGGGTAGTTGACCCGGGGGAGCGAGTTCGGAGAGGCCCCGGGGGGGGAGGGCCCGGACCGCGCGAACGGGAGCGCGGAACCGTGGCCTTAGGCGCTTTTCCTGAGGTCGGGCGCAGGTCTCACGACGAAGACGTCGCAGGGGGCGAACTTCACCATGTAGTCGGTGAAGGAGCTGTGGAAGAGGCCCTCGAAGCCGTGCTTCCCGCGGGTCGCGACGACGACCAGCGTGGCCCCGAAGCGCCGGAGGATGTCGATGACCTCTTCTTCCGGGTGAAAGTCCTTCGTCACCTCGTAGGTGAGCGCGCCGGCGAACTCCGCCGGCAGGATCTTCCGGGCCTCCTCGAGGAGGAACTTCTCGAGGGTCGGCACCATCTCATGGTAGGTCAGATCGTCCGGCGACTCGACGAGGCCGAACTCGAGCGGCGTGATGTTCTTCTTCACGACGTGGATCAGATGGATCGCCTCGACGTGGGCGAAGTCAAACTTTCGTCCCCACGCGTGGAGCGGCGAGAGGAGGGCCTCCTCGAGGGGAACGGCGATCACGATTCGTTGGGGACGCATGCGAACCTCCCGGTTTAGGATCCAGTCATCTTCGCATTTCCGGCGCCCCCGGGCAAAGCGCGCGGCACGGGGCAAACTTCCGCGAGCGTTCCCGTCGGCCATCCGGCGCCTCGCGGTTTCCGCCGGTTCAAAAGCCGCGGCATTGGCCCCGTCATTGCTTCTTTTACTACGGCGACGTCTTCGATCGGTGTCTAAAGATTGTGAACCGCATCCCTAGGTCACCGGTATTTCTAAAACTAAGGAGCAGGTTATGGCAACAACAATGAACAGACATTCCGACCACCTCACCGCGAATCGAACGGTGACGCAGAAGGTGTGCATCGGCGTTGGGATTTTCTTTATCATCGCGGGCCTCGGCGGGATCGTCATGCCGGGCCTCCTGGGAATGCACCTCTCGCTCCTCCATAACCTCGTTCACCTCGCCTCCGGCGCGCTCGCACTCTGGGTCGGCTACGGCGACGATCCGCGGAAGGCGTACACGTTCTCCCTCGCCTTCGGCGTCTTCTACGGCCTCCTGGGGATCGTGGGCTTCCTCCTCGGCGGTCCGGGCTATCCCGGCGTCGGTCACATGGAGTCGGACGACAATCTCCTCCGCGTCATCCCCAACGTCTTCGAGCTCGGGACCATGGACCACATCGTCCATCTCCTCCTCGGCGTCGTCTTCATCGGCGCGGCCTACGCCTGGAAGAAGCGAGACGCGGTGGCCGGTCGCTCGGTGATCAACGAGCAGGGCCGAACGTATGGTGAGCGGAACCGCGGAACCGGGGACGTGTTCCGTACGAATTCGCAGTCCGATCTGAAGGACGCTGAGCTCGGCCGCTCGGACATCAACCGGCCGATCGACCGGAACCGCCGGGACGACTACGAATCCCGGATCTGACCCCCGTCTTCGAAGACCGTCGCCGCGGGGAGCGCTCCCGCGGCATTTTGATAAGGAGTTCGATGGATCCGAAACCGTACAACGATCACGACCGGGACGCCGCCATCCTCGAACGGTTCGCGGC
>JBILTI010000059.1:0-7782 GCA_044371595.1 Bacteriovoracaceae bacterium | reverse complement strand
GGACGAGGCCCTGGCCCGGCGCGCGGGCCGTCGCTTCTACGACTTCGCGGCCGAGCGACTGGCCCGCGGAGAAGTGATCCCGTACGACTTCGGTATGGAGCCCGACGACCACGCTGAGCTCTTCTGCTCGGAGGTCGTCCGCTACGCCTATAAGCTCGCGAGCGACGACGCGTATCAGGTGCCCCGGTTCCTGACGTCGATCGCCCGGCTCTACGACACCGACTTCATCCGCGGGCTAGGCGTGACGGCGCGGCAAACGTTCGCCCCGGCCGACATCGAGCTCGACTACCGCTTCGACGTCGTCGCCGAGTTCCGGACGATCCCGAAGCTCCGGCGCGTCCGCATGCAGGACGCGATCTTGACCAGCATCTACCAGTGGATCGAACGGAAGGGCTACGAGTTAAAGTTCAGCCCGGTCGCTAAGGCGAAGGCCCGCGCCGCGTGGACGGCCCGGCAGCTCGGGTTCGCGCGGAACCAGCTGCAGCGGCACATGAAGGCGAGCACCCTAGAAACGATCTTCCAGTTCGAGTCGCTGACGGCGCCGCTGGAGAAGCACCTCTTTGAAACCGAGGCCGCGTACTTCACGCGGACTGGCCACTCGCTGACGTTCAAGGACCTCCTCCGCGTCAACGAGGAGTTCCGGCGGGCCGACTGCGAGGCGTACAACCTCAACGTCGAAAAACAGCACGAACCCGGGTTCCTCCTGGTGCCCGTGAAGTTTCACAATTCGTTCCGCATGGCCGACCGGAGTTCCTGCCGGTCCGAGTAGGGCCGTCGGCGGCTTCGGTAATGATTTTTGCCCCCGGAAAAGCCGAATTTCCTCATCAAAGAAAGGCCGTTCTGATAACCTTGGGCCATGCGAAATGACCGGCTCCACCAGATCCTCAAAGACACCTTCGGCTATCCGAGCTTCCGCCTCCGGCAGGCCCAGATCATCGACTCCGTCCTCGATGGCCGGGACACGCTCGGGATCATGCCGACCGGCGGCGGTAAGTCCCTCTGTTACCAGGTACCGGCGCTCTACCTCGACGGCGTCGCCCTCGTCGTGTCGCCGCTTATCTCGCTCATGCAGGACCAGGTGATGAACCTAAAGGAAACCGGCGTCCGGGCGCTCTTCCTCAACTCGACCCTGTCGGGGGAGGAAACGCAGCGGGCGAAGGCGGAGATCCGCGCCGGGAAGGTCAAGCTCGTCTACGTCTCCCCGGAGGGGATCCTGTCCCCCCACCTCGCGGACTTCTTCGCCGCGGTCAAGGTGAGCCTCATCGCGATCGACGAGGCCCACTGCGTGTCCCAGTGGGGCCACGAGTTCCGGAAGGACTACACCCGCCTCGGCGAACTGAAGCCGCGGTTCCCCGGGGTGCCCGTGATCGCCCTGACCGCGACCGCCGACGCTAAGACCCGGGCGGACATCGCGCACCAGCTCCGCCTCCAGGCGCCGAACGTCTTCGTCTCCTCCTTCGACCGGCCTAACATCAAGTACCTTGTGGCCGACCGGACCGACGAGCTCCGCCAGCTCGACCGGTTCATCCGCGAGAATCACCCCGAGGACACGGGGATCGTGTACTGCCTCTCGCGGGACAAGGTCGAGCGCGTGGCGGAGGCGCTCCGGAAGGCGGGCCATCCCGCCGTCCCGTACCACGCGGGGCTCGCGACCGACGTGCGGTCGAAGAACCAGAAGCGGTTCAACGAAGACGAGCGGATCATCGTCGTCGCCACCGTCGCCTTCGGCATGGGGATCGACCGGCCCGACGTCCGGTTCGTCGCCCACCTCGACCTTCCGAAGAGCATCGAGGGCTACTACCAGGAGACTGGTCGGGCCGGCCGCGACGGAAAACCCTCTACCGCCTGGATGGTCTACGGCCTTCAGGACGTGGTGAAGCTCTCGCAGATGATCGAAACGAGCGAAGCCGACGAGAACTACAAGATCGTCGCCCGGCAGAAGCTCGACCGGATGCTCGCCCTCTGCGAAACGGCCGAGTGCCGGCGGCGCTTCCTCCTCGAGTACTTCGGCGAGGCGACGACGCTGTCCTGCGACTACTGCGATACGTGCCTCGAGCCGCCGGTCCTCTGGGACGCGACGAAGGACGCGCAGATGATTCTGTCTACCATCTTCCGGACCCAGCAGACCTACGGTGCCGCGCACGTGATCGACGTCCTCCGCGGGTCGAAGAGCGCCCGGATCACAGAGAAGGGGCACGACCGGCTTTCGGTCTACGGCATCGGAAAGGAAAAGCCGAAGGAACACTGGGACGGCGTCCTCCGCCAGCTCCTGAACGCGAACTACGTCGCGATCAAGAACTGGGAATACCGGAACCTCTGCCTTACGCCGAAGGCGGGGGAGATCCTCCGCGGAGAAACGGTGCTCCGGCTCCGGAAGCAGGAGTTCGCCCCCGGAAAGAAGCGGAAGAAGGAGTTCGGCGGCGTCGAGACGACGGCGGATCCGTCGCTCCTCGCTGCCCTGAAAGACCTCCGCTCGCGGCTCGCGCGCGAGCGCGGCGTGCCGCCGTACGTGGTCTTCAGCGACAAGAGCCTCGCTAGCATGTGCGAGCTCGCGCCGGCGACCGCCGAGGAGTTCCTCGAGGTCCACGGCGTGGGCCAGAGCAAGCTCGAAACGTACGGTGAGGCGTTCCTCGCGGTGATTCGCGATCACCGGTAAGGACCGGCGCCGGGGGCACCGGTCCGGTTCGCTTGTTCAACGGGCGTAGAGGTTAGACATGAGCTTCTGGCAGTGCGCCGAAAGCGACGGGAAGACGGTGTGGAGGCAGGAACGGAACTGTTGGACGTCGTCCCCGGGATCTCCGCAGCCCTGGCGGGAGAGGTCTTCGAAGCAGGCCCGGTTCCGGCCGATCTCCTCCCGGGTCGGCGGGGCCGGCTCGCCCTCGAACTCGATGTGCCCGTGCACCGATAGGGCGGAAACGATGAGCAGCGCGGAGAATAGTTTTTTCATGGTGGCTCCTTAAAGAAAGTTCTTACCGATGGTGCGGATCATATAGCCGACGGCGTACGGCACCGAGTAGGGCCGCCGCGCCGTCGCGGAGACGTCGTGCCCGTAGCCTACCTTGTGGAGCCACTCGTGGAAGAGGTTGGCCGCCACGGAGTTGACCGCGTAGGTGTCGAAATACTTCGTGTTGACGTTGATGTAGGTGATCGACGGACTCGTGTAGCCCACGGTGGAGCTGTTCTGGTAGTACAGCTTCACGCCGACGTCCAGCGTATTGTTCTTCGCCGGAGTGAGCTTCTCCGCGGCGTCTAGGATCGACTGGTAGACCTGGGCGTTCGTGAAGCCGTTGTTCTGCACGAAGGTTTTCGCGCCGTTGTACGTGTGGTTCAAGACGGCCCGCCGGAAGGCCTCGGTGGCGACGACCTTCTTCACGAGTGCCACGGCCTTGTCGTACTTCGTAATGTCCGCGCTATCGAAGCCGCTAAGGTACTTAACGTTGGTCCCGAAGGTCAGGGCCTGCGACGGAAGCGTGGGAACCGGCGCCGGCGCGGGCGGGGTTTCCGCGTCCGAATCGGTGTCGCCGTCGGTTACCGGGTCGGGGGTCGGGTCGGGCGTCGGATCCGGTGTCGCTTCCGTCGGTGGGGCGTCGGCGCTCACTGGCGCCGTATCAGACGATTCTTCAGAAGAACCACCACCCGACTTGTTGCACGACACGGTCATGAGCGACAGGAGCAGCATGAGTGTAGTCAGTCTTTTCATCTACCATCCTTGGTGTTGTAAGAACCCCTCGTGGGTTCTTGGTTTGTGCGATGGGGGAATCCTCACATAGAGCGATTTGCTTCAAAACCGGGCAAGATGGTGCCGCGGCACGCGGCTTAAGCGCTGGAGATCGCGGGAGTTGCGAGGATTTTCAGGAGTTCCACATTGGCTTAACAATCAGCCGCGTGGCGCCGATCACTTCGGTCTGAAGTACTTGTGGATCTTCGATTCGCGGCGAGTGGCGCGGTCCCGGTAGAGGGCGTGGTCCTTCCGGCGCCAATCCTCGAGTGCGCGGGCCATCGCGACCGGCGGCATCGGAACCCCGTGCGCCGCCTCGAACGCCCGATCCTGGCGCGCGAGTTCCTCGAGCAGGACGGCGCCGAGCTCGTTGATTAGGGTCACGGCGCCGAGTATGATGGCCGGGATTTTCTACGAGAAGTCGGAGAGCTTGAGCATCTTCTGAACCAGGGGCCAGAGGGGCGTCTTCCGGATCTTGTGGATCGGGCCCGCAGCGAGGCGCGAGGTCACCGTATCGCGGAGGACGTAGTCCTCCTGATCCATCGAGCGGGAGAGCTCGGACATGATCGCGTCCTTCTGTCGCGAGTCCCGGGTGAGCCGCAGATCCTGAAACTCGCCGACGAGTTCGAAGCGCGGATCGAGCTCTAGGTCGCCGGGCCCGAACGTAGGCCCGGGCGCGATCCGGAGTCGGGAGAGGAGGGACTCGGCCCCGGCGATCTCGTTCGGGTAGGCGGGGATCACTACGGCCCCGTCGCTCGCGAGCTTGAAGGCGACCTGGGAGACCTCCGCGCAGGACATCGTCGAGGGGCGCCGAAATCGAGCGCGTAGTCTTAGCGGATCGTCTTCCCCGCCGCGATCCGCTCGCGGACGAGGCCCCCGATCAGTGCGAAGGTGCGCTTCGCAAGCCCGCAGTCCTTGCTCCGGGGCCAGAGGATCTGGGCGTTCTCGTTCGTCAGTGCGAAGTCCAGGTCGTAGAACTTCACGCCGACGCCGACGTAGGATCCGATCGTTTCGAGCTTCTTCGTCGCCGGGTTTTCATGAAGGAAGACGATGTGGGAGAACTGCGAGGGCCGCACGCCCATCCGGGCGATAATGCTCGAGAGGAAGCTCACACCGCGGGTGACGAAGACGTCGCCGGGGTTCACCAGCCTGTTCACGTAGAACGCGGGCTCGTCCCTGAGCGGAATCGGCTGCGACTCGAACGCGATCTCGGCGGGCCTCCGGTGCTCGAGGCCGTTCGCGAGCTCGAGGACGTAGTCTTCGATGAAGCGCAGCTGGCGAAAGTTCGACGAGAGCTTGAGCGCGCAGTCGCGGGGGAAGGACCGTGAGCTTCCCGTGGAGCACCGTCCGGATCTTCCAGTTGTTATCGGCCATACGCGTGGCGCTCGCGGCGATCGTCGTCTTGGGCAGCGTCCGGGCGTCGATCCCGTCGAGCCGTGCCTCGAGGTCCGTGAGGTAGCGGTGGCACGTCGCCGGAGTGAACGCCGGGCCCTCGACGTCCTCGAGGATCGCCTCGCTCAGAAGCAGGAGATCGTCGGCGCTTGCGAGGGTGAAGCTTGCCGGCGTCCGGGTCTTCGGTTGGCAGGCAACGAGGAGCGTGGCCGCGGCGAGGAGGGGGAGGAGGGGAGGAGATTCATGGTTTCCTTGTGTTCTAGAGCTGCTGCCAGACGAGGTCGTAGGGCGTTTGGGCCGCGCCGCACCTCCAGAGTCGCTGGTTCGTGGTCGTTCCGCAGACCGTGACCTCGTAATAGAAGTAGCCGTCGTAGTCGCCGCAGGCCGGGCCCGTGCCCGCCGCGTTTCGGATCGACATGATACCGTTGTCGTAGACCACCGCCTCGGCGGCGCAGGAGAGGTCGTCGCTCGTGTCTTCGCAGAGGTTGTTGTCCGGGAAGTAGTCCGAGCCTCCGTAGACGTAGGGACAGGGGGCGTAGACCGGGGCCGGCGTGACCTCAATGCTCACCCTGCAGACGTTCTCATCCTCCGCCGCCGCGCCGGTCAGCGTGAACGTACACCCCTGGAAGTTCACGAAGAGGTTGTTCATGAGTTCGAAGGGCTGGGAAAAGAGGCGCGACGGCGAAATCTCCGACGACACCGGGGCCGGCGTCGCGATCCGGTTTTCTGGACCCGCGCCGCTCCCGAGGGAGACGAGGGCACGTTCGTCGGTCGCCTGGCAGGCGCCGATGAGAGTGAGGAGGATGAGGCGGAGGAGTGGCTTCGCCATGGAGACTCCGAGCGTTTTAATCCACTAGCCTTCTCGGCATTCGGGGGTGATCGCTTTAACGAAAAGTGGCCCGAATGAAGTTAGCCCCAGATTTCGGACTGGTTAATAAAAGAGACTGTTCAATAAAACCTCCTCTTCACGCGCTCCGGAGACGTCCAGGACGTGGTGATGGATGGGCTGAAGCTCACCAACACGGACATCCTGCGCCTCTTCTTCGCTATCATGGTGGGGGACGCGCTCAACACGATCAACATCAAGCGCCGTTCGTTCGAGAACGCCCCAGTCTCCGTCGACGCGCTGGTTAAGGAAGCGCAAGCGCTGGTGCAGGCCGGGATCGAGGAGGGGGCGCTGGATCAGCGGGATGTGGGCGCGCCCGGAAGGTTCTTTCGGGCGCGCGGCTCTGCCGGGAAAGGCGGCCCGTTGTGCACACCATGGGCGAGTTCTGGGCGAAGACGACGGACGGCCATGGCAACTACAACCTCTTCCGCTTCATCGAGAAGGAAGGTGGGGTCGTCTCCAACGAAACCGTAACCGACTTGCCCCTGCACCAGATCTGGCGCGCCCGGTGGATGGCCTCGCGGAAGCCGTCCGGGGTACTCTGGTCGGGCACGGAACTGAAGCTCCTGGTCCTGGAAAAGCTCATCAAGTTTTTCTTTCTGTGGATCGGAGTCCTCCTGGGCGAGCCCCTCCATCTCTCCGACCACGCCGAGCTCGCCGCCCTGGCGCGCGACCACTTCGACCTCCGCGTCGACGGGGGGAGAGGATCACATGGAGGTCGCCCACCACATCCACATCGCCAAGCACCGGCCGGGGGACCTGATCGTCAGCGTAAAGCCCTTCACCTGTCTCAGCTCTTCCGGGGTTTCCGATGGGGTGCAGAATAAAATCTCGAACCTCTACCCGCAGGTGGAATTTATCGCCGTCGAGACGAACGGGGACGGGGCGGCGAACTTCTACTCCCGGATCCAGATGGGTCTCCAAAAAGTTTCCGCGCAATTTCGTCCAACTTCGAGTTGAAAAGTGTTGGTAATGTCGCGGCGCGTTCTGCTAAAGTAGTACATCCGCGCACTCGTAGCTCAGTTGGATAGAGTACTTCCCTCCGAAGGAAGGGGTCACTGGTTCGACTCCAGTCGAGTGCGCCATTCTTAAAATTCATCTTCAATAAAAAATATTCTAGGAGGTCATATGGAGAATCAAATTCAACGACCTTTTTGTTCGCGGTTCAACTAAAATAAAACTCAAGGACATTTATGAAACCGAAATTTGACTCGATCGAGTCAGAGCGGCTGGTATTGGAGATGCGTAAGGAGCATCATGCCAGCGAGCTGTATGAGTTATTTTGTGAAAAAGATCTCTTTCACTACATGAAGCGAGACGTGCCACCTTCGGTCGAGTGGTTGGCGAGAGGATTTAAAGAGCTCGAAAGTTTAACCTCGCCGGATGGAAAAGAGCAGTGGCTCGGATGGGTAGGTAAAGAAAAGCTCTGGCAGAAACCGGTGGGAGTTTTTGAACTGACGATAAGCGATGGGGAAGCGTTTGTCGCTTATACTGTCTTCAAGGATTACTGGGGACGAGGGTATGCGGTAGAAGCGACCAAAACCTTAATGGGCCATGCCATGCAACGCTACCGGATTAAACGATTTGTGATAGAAATGGATACCAGGAATCGCGGGTCAATCAAAGTTGCCGAAAAGCTCGGCTTCGACTTTGTAAAGGTCATCAATAACGCGGCCTTCGTTAAAAACTTCGTAAGTCACGAGTTTCAATTCCAAAAAATGGTCTAAACTCCTAACAAATTAATTTTCAAGTGGGCCTTCACGGCCCGCTTTCAGTCTTTTATAAT
>JBILTI010000058.1:0-7831 GCA_044371595.1 Bacteriovoracaceae bacterium | reverse complement strand
CTGAGAATTTGGTTCGATCTAGGGAACCAATCTTAAGGGGTTTCACATGAAGTTCGCTCTCCTCCTGGCACTCCTCGGATCCGCGCTCGCGGCCGGGGCCCGTCCCGATAACCTTTTTCACCGGCCGCGCGCGTTCTCGACGCCCGCGGGCCGCGCCGTCTTCGTCGATTTTCTCACCGCCGACTACGCCCTCGTCTACGACGGGGCCCAGCGGACCGCGGCCGTGACGGCGACGATCCGCTTCGTGGCGGCCGAGGCAGGCCTTCCGGTCTTCGACGTCGTCGAGGCCCCGACGGAGGTGACCTTGGACGGCGCGGCGGTGAGCTCCCAGGAGGTGAAAACTCCGGGGAACGAAACGATCGTCCGGGTGGCCCAGCGGGTAGTGGCCCCCGGGCCGCACACGCTCGTCGTGAAGGTTCCGCTGAAGACCCTCGTCGACTTCTCCGACGGCGGTGTGCGGAGCGCCTTCTGGACCTCGGACCTCGAGGACCGGCGCTTCCTCGAGCTCTACCTTCCGGCGAACCTAGAGTTCGACCAGGTCAAGATGAGCTTCACGATCGCCTTCCTGGGGGCCGCGAAGGCGCAGAAGATCTACACCAACGGCACCGTCCGCGGGCCGCACCGGATCGGCGACGCCGAGGTCTTCTCGATCACCTACCCCGAGTACTTCACCTCCTCGTCGCTCTTCTTCCATACGGTACCCGAGGGGATCACCGACGAGCTCCGGTTCTCCCTGAAGTCCGTCGACGGCCGCGACGTCCCGGTGGTTATCTACCTCAACAAGTCCATCTTCTCCAGCTCCCTGGACCAGCTCCGGCGACGGACGACGGAGATCTTCCACGAGCTCGAGGGCGACTATGGCGCCTGGCCCCATCCATCGCTCGTCATCTACAACGCCGGCTCCGGCGGAATGGAGTACTGCGGGGCCACGATCACGAGCGCCTCGGCGCTGGGCCACGAGCTCTTCCATTCCTACTTCGCTCGCGGCGTGATGCCGGCCAACGGCAACGCCGGCTGGGTCGACGAGGCCCTCGCGAGCTGGCGCGACGCGGGATACCCCTCGAACACGTCCATGACCGGCACGAGCCGCATGTCGTCCCGGGCCCCGTACACGCGCTCCACGGACATGGCCGCCTACTCGTTTGGCCAACGCTTCGTGAGCTACCTCGACGGGATCCTCAAGGAGAAGGGAGGCCTCAAGCCCTTCATGCGCCAGCTGGTGGAGCGGCGCCGGTTCGCCCCGCTCTTTATCGAAGAGTACATCTCGCGTATGTCCGACTTCTACGGCGTTCCGCTCGAAGGTGAGTTTAAGAAGTTCACCTTCGGGGGAGCGGCGCTCATGCGGGAGACCCCGGCGGAGAGCGTGATCCACCGGAAGCTGTCGCTCGAGGAGCTCCAGAGACTTCTCTAAGGTCTTACGGAATGACGGCGGACGACGACGCCGTTTTCGGAGTGGACGCAGGATCCGTCGGTGAGGAGCTCGATCATGATCTTCACCTGCTGGCCGGCGCCGCTAGGGACGTAGTTAGTTTTCGCCGCGGCGATCCCGCTCCCGCCGGGCATGAGGGGGAGGGCAGCGCCGTACTTGTCGGCGAGGTCGGCCCGGTCGACGCTCGTCGGGGCCCGGTTATTGGTGCCTTCGCCGATCGAGGTCACCATGACGGTGTTGCCGGTCTTGTGGGTGAGGCCCAGGAAGTGGCCCAGCTCGTGGAGGACGACCGTCTGGAGATCGAAGTTGAAGCCGTCCGTGTTGCCCGTCGTCCGGAAGTTGTAGAGGTTTTCGTTGATCAGGACGTCGGCATGCTCGATCCGCACGTACTCGTTCCGCGCGCCGATGTTGAAGCGGCGGCCAAAGATCTGCGTCACCGCGAGGGCGCTTCCCCGGAGGGCCGTGGGCCAGTGTGTGATCTTGTAGATGCCGTTCACGTTGTCATCCCCGAGGTTGTCGAGGTTCAGGTTCGAGGCGGAGACCTCGGCCGTCCGGCGGGTGTGGTTGAAGAAGTCTTTCTGGCCGCTCACAGCCGTCTCCCATCCGTCGGCCATGTCGCGGATGTTGTCCACCTCGTCGTCGGTGAAGTCGTTGGAGATCTCGAGGTACCGGGGGAACGCCCCGTTCGACCAGAGATAGGGCGCGCTGGCGTTGATGTTACCGCCGGAGCTCTCGGGCTCGACCTTCTGGTTACAGGCGACGGCGGATAGTAGGGCGAAGATCGCTAGGATTTGTTTCATCGTGCTCCAAAAGCTCCCGACTATTTTATCGGTACTTTTGGAGCAAAGATGAGGTTTCTAACTATTTATTTCTGTGACTTGGCGTGATCCGCTAGGAACTGGTCTAAACCGTTTTTGGTTAGCGGATGGGCGAACAGCCCCTCGATAACCTTGAACGGCAGGGTCGCCGTGTCCGCGCCGGCGAGGGCGCACTCTTTCACGTGCGTCGAGTGTCGTAGCGACGCCGCGAGGATCTTGGTTTCGAAGCCGTAGTTGTTGAAGATGACCCGGATCTCCTGGATGAGATCCATGCCCGTCTGGCCCACGTCGTCGAGGCGGCCAACGAACGGGGAGACGTAGGTTGCGCCGTTCTTCGCCGCGAGGAGCGCCTGGTTGGCGGAGAAGACGAGGGTGACGTTCGTCTTGATGCCGTTCTTCGAGAAGTGCTTGCAGGCGATCATCCCGTCCTTCGTCATCGGAAGCTTGATCACGACGTTCTTGTGGATCTTCGCGAGCTCTTCGCCCTCGCGGATCATGCCCGGGGCGTCGAGGGAGATCACCTCGGCGGAGATGGGCCCGTCGACGATCTCCGCGATCTCGCGGATGAGGTCCTTCTGGTTCTTGCCGGTCTTCGCGACGAGGCTCGGGTTGGTCGTGACGCCGTCGACGAAGCCCCAGGCGTAGGCCGTCTTGATCTCGTTCAGGTCGCCGGTGTCGATGAAGAATTCCATATAGTCTCCTAAAATTGTCGGGTGGTAATGAAAAACGAGCTTTTGAGTTTCCCGGAAATCTGAATGATAATAAAAAGCATGAGAACCTTTGGCCACTTCTGGATCGCCTTTTTTTTCGCCGGGGCCATGGTCGCCGGTGCCGCCTGGGCGCTGGTGGCGGCGCCGAGCTACCCGAAGGCGGGGGTCCTGGCCCAGGACAATCGGGGGGTGATCGATCCCTCCGTTGATTACGAGCGCTTCTCCGGGAGAGTCTCGGACAAGGACGACTCCGAGCGGGTGTTCAAGGTCCGGGTCGAAAACAACAACACGAAGTTCTTCCGCGCCGGCGACCTCGTCCTCTTCAAGGTTAACCGGCGCAGCTCGCGGAGCTACTGCCGGGCCTTCGTCCGGAACGTCGAGGACTTCCACTTCACTATCTACGTCGAAAACCTCTCGCCGTGCTTCGCCAAGGGCGAGTACTTCCGGCGGGGGACGGTCTTGAACTTCTATTCTAAGGCCCTGGCGCTGCGGGTCTTCGAAGCCTCGAAATACCGGGAGCAGCTGATCCTCCGAAAGGAAGACTTCCTGAAGCAGCTAAACGACATCAACCACTTCCTCTGGACCTTCGACCAGCATAAGGTCCAGACGGCCGCCCGCTACGACGAGGAGATCAACCGGCTCCAGCGCGAAAAGCGCAAGGCCCTCGACGACATGATCACGCTGAAGCAGGAGCGTCTGGTGCTCCAGAACGAGCTGATGAAAAGGCTCAACGAACTCGACGAATCGCTCATCTTTTACCGGGTCGAGCGGCAGGAGCTCCTCTCGGACCGCTGGGACCTCGACCACGACCAGGGCCTCCCCGTCGGGCCCCGGCCTCAGGAACTCAGACAACAGTAATACGGCCGTTTTAAATCTCCCCGGGCCGGGGTAGAGTTTTCGCATGCAAAACTTCATAAAAGAGCGGCAGGTCCGCCTCACCGCCCACCCGGTCTACGCGACCTTCACCGACCTCCGCCAAATCCGCCATTTCATGGAGTACCACGTCTTCGCCGTGTGGGATTTCATGAGCCTCCTGAAGGCGCTGCAGGTGACGCTCACCACGGTGTCGCTGCCCTGGAGGCCGTCGCCGTACCCTGCCGAGATGGTCCGCCTGATCAACCAGATCGTCCTCGGGGAGGAGAGCGACCTCGACCAGGACGGGAACCCGGTCTCCCACTTCGACCTCTACCTCCGTGGCATGCGGGAAGTAGGGGCGTCGACGGAGCGGATCGAGCGTTTCCTCGCCACCGGCGACTACTCCCTTATCCCGGCCGGCGCCCGGGAGTTCGTCGAAGCGAACGTCGACGTCGCCCTCCGGGGGCACGTCGTGGAGGTCGCCGCGAGCTTCTTCTTTGGCCGCGAGAAGCTCATCCCCGACATGTTCCGGGCGATCGTCGATACGCTCGTCCGGGAGGGCGTTTCGGCGCCGACGTTCCGCTATTACCTCGAGCGGCACATCGAAGTGGACGCCGGCGAGCACGGCCCCCTGGCGTCGAAGGCCCTGGCCTACCTCACGGCCGGGGACCCTGTGCTCGAGGCCCAGGCGCTCGCCGCAGGGATCCGCGCCCTCGAACTCCGGGAGGCCTTCTGGGATCGGGTCTTGGAAACCTCGCCCGTAAACGTACCACCAATGGCACTTGCTTCGCATATTCCATTGCCCTAGTTGTAAGTGCCGGAATAAACCAGCGCCTTTGGAGATTGACCGGTTTTTAGCTACAATAGAGTGAGGGACTCCCTCCGTGCCCACGAAGGGCCGGGACGGTTCGGGTCCCCGATAGGCCACCTATGAAGCACAAATCGCTGCCCTTCCTCTTGGCCTCGTCCCTCCTCCTCCCCGTCGCGATCGGCGAAAAGAGCGACGGCTTCCGGGGCCTCGCGAGCTCCTGGACCATGATCCCGTCGCAGAGCCTGGCGGGCCTCCACTACCTCTTTAAAGATTACAGCGTCTCCGAGGAGGAAAACCTCGTGAAGGTGACGGGCCCGGTGATCGAGATCACCAACGGCGAAACGCTCGGGGCGAAGGTGTTCCGGGACGGCTACTTCAGCGAGATCGACCTCGAGGACTTCGAGGATGAGCAGGAGCTCGGGCTCTCGGTCTTCGAGGCCCGCACCGGCAACGGGACCAACGTCGGCACCGCCTTCCTGGTGGGCCAGGACATCGTGCTGACGAACCGGCACGTGATGGCGGTGAAGCCCGGGAGCCGCGTCTGGCCCTGCGGGAAGTTCTCCGTGAAGCTCAACCACAAGGACGAGACGGTCCTCTGCGAGAAGGTCCGCTACTGCAGCGGGCGCTTCGATTTCTGCGTGGTGCAGATGAGGCCCCTGGCCAACGGCCTGCCGCTCTCGTCGGAGGTGAAGCCGCTGCGGCTCGCGCGGAACGTGAAGTCGAACAAGGACACGCGGCTCCTGCACGTCGGAAACGCCGCGGGCCTCGGGATCCAGGCCTCGAGCGGCCGCGGGATCCTCACGAGCGGCGGCGAGTTCTTTCACTACGCGCCGACCCTCGGCGGTTCCTCCGGGGCCCCGATCTTCAACGACCGCGGCGACGTGATCGGCCTCAACTGGGGGCACACCGGCGGGAACTATATCGACGAGCGCGCCTTCAACCGGGGAGTCCTGGCGGAGACGATTTTCGATGAGCTCCGTACGGCCCGCCCGGACCTTGTCCGCGAGATCCGGAGCATGCGATCGTGGTATCACCGGATCTTCGCGCACCGGAAGGTTAAGATTGCGAAATCCGCAGCAGCCGAAGGCGCCGCAGTAGTAAAATGATCGGATAGGTCGGATCGACCTCGAACCAGCGCCGGGCGAAGGAGAGCGCCGTCGGGTGCCTGTGGTGGTTGTTCTGGTACAGTTCGCCCATCAGAAGCAGGTCGACCGGGAGCGTGTTCCGGGATCGGTCCGGGAGGTCGAAGTTCCGGTAGCCGAGCTTATGGCCGAACCAGTTCACGATCGCGCCCTGGATGGGCCCCATCAGAAGGTGGACCGGGAGAAAGAGGTACTGCCAAGGGGCGGTCACGTAGGTGCTCATGACCCCCGCGTAGAGGAGGATCCAGAGGACGGCGTGGGTCCAGGTCGTGGCGAGGCGATCGAGGAGAGGCCAGGTCGGGTAGTAGTGGTCGGGCCGCAGTCCCTGCGGGTCGCGCACCAGCGCCTGGTAGTCGCGGAACGTCTTCATCATCATCCGGCGCATCGTCGGATGGTAGTGCGGGGAGTGGGGGTCCTTCTCCGTGTCGGAGAACATGTGGTGGGCCTGGTGCAGGAGCGCGTAGGCACGGGGGTTCAGGAACGACGGGCCCTGCGCTAGGAACGTAAGGAGGTAGAACCCCCGGTCGAGCCAGCGCGGCAGCCGAAACATCCCGTGGGCCGCGTAGCGGTGAAGGTAGAACGTCTGACAGAAGAGCGAAAGATACCAGTGGAGCACGAGCGCCAGCACGAGGGGCCAATTCATAAAGCTAAATTCCTCTCTGAAGTTGTAAGAAAATAACAGAAGAAAGACATCATTTCCAGCACATCGAGCAATTGTCGAAACTTCCGCTTCTTCGCTACCATTAAAATTATTGATCGAAACCAACGCCGGTTTTCATGTATTTAAGGAGGATTTCATGTCCCGACTCATAACTCTCGCCCTGGGGCTCGCGCTGTCCGTATCCGCGTTCGCCTCGGACCTGGCCCTCCGGGGCTTCAACGAGCGCTTCACGCTCGTTCGAAACGCCGAAGACAAGGTGGTCCTGGTGAAGCTCAACCGCGCCGTCACGCGCTTCAGTGTAAAGCCGTTCCTCGAGCAGCTCAAGGCCGACCTCTCCCGCGAGCAGTCGCACTTCAACGCCCTCACGGGCGCCGCTCAGGAGGCCCAGATCGACCGGATGCTCGCCGACCTCGGCGTCGATCCGTTCGCGAAGGAGACTTCGCCGGAGGCGCAGAAGATCCGCGAGGCGCTCCTGAACATCCCGAACATCGACGTCGACGCCACGTTCGCCGAGCTCGCGCGCCGGGACGACTTCTGGGCCGAGTTCCAGCGCCGGATGCAGGAGGCCCTGACGTTCATTGACCCGTCGGTCATGGCGAACCTCGAGGACCCGCGCTTTTTCTATAAGAAGAACGTGACCTACCAGGTCGTCGAATGGGCCCTCGAGCAGGCGGCTTCGTACTTCTCGAACGTTCCGGTCCTGAGCGTCGCCGCCTTCGTCGTCGTCCGCGTCCACGACATGATCCTCGAGCAGCGCCACTTCCACCACAACATGCTCCTCCACTACTTCGAGACGATCCCGGAGACGAAGCTCGGGATGACGAAGGAAGAGGTCGACCGGACGGTTTCCTCGATCCACGAGTACCGGATCGATGCGACGAACATCTTCGAGTCGAACCGCGCCGCCCGCGACTGGCTGAACTACGGAATGGATAAGTTCTACCTCATGGTCCGCGCCGGAAACTCTCGGGTCCGCGACTGGGAAGGATCGACGGGCCTCGGCTTCACCGACGTCCGGAAGCTAAACTTTGGCTTCGCCGCCGTGACCCACTCGGGAGCACGGAAGATCTACCACCTCCACCACTCGGCCCATCTCCTGACGTCGTCGCCGGCCCTCGCCTACGACTACTCGGATCCGAAGAAGGTGCAGCGCTATCGCGCCCTCATGAACCTCGCCGGCGTCGCCCTGGGCTTCGTCAACATGCCGGGCTGGCTCAAGAGCGCCGCGGACACGTTCCTCTCGTCCATGTATGTCCAGCAGGTGCGGATGGAAGGGGGCCTAGTCGGCTACTTCGAGACGACCGGGGACACGGCGATGATCGACCGGATCTACGCGCAGCGGGCGAACTTCTACATCCCCCGTTAGGTTCTTCTAGAGATTTTCTCCGAGGCCCCGCTCCCGCGG
>JBILTI010000057.1:0-7872 GCA_044371595.1 Bacteriovoracaceae bacterium | reverse complement strand
GCCGGGACGCGATCGACGGTTCCGCCGCGGATCGGATCCTAGCGGCGCAGCTCGACATCGAAGAGAAGCGGCGGCGCGCGGACTTCGTGATCGATAACTCGGGGACCGAAGCTGAGCTCGCGGCGAACGTCGAAACCTTCCTCGCGCGGGTGCTGGTGCCCGGCTAGCGACCGCGGGTGATCAGCACGCCGGCGAGGACGTTTCTCATCATCAGATTCAGCGAGCCGGCGACGTCCACGGTGCTAGTCACGCGGGCCTTGAGAAAGTCCTGATGGCAGAGCTGACCCAGGGAGCGCAGATCGACGGGTTTTCCGTCGATCGTCTGCGGGAGGACGAGGCGGTTCGAGACGACGCGCACGGAGTTCGCGTAGTGCTTCGTGACCGCGGCCGAGCCGCCGACCCCGATGACGGAGAAGCCGCCGGACCCGGAGTAGTCCGCGCTGAAGTCGAGGCTCGCCTCGCAGCCGATGGTGATCGTCCGCGCGCCGGTCGGGTTGTTAAAGCGGTCGCGCTTGGTGCGGTCGAAGGCGCCGTCCGGGCCCAGCACCGGGGCGAGGCCCTCGGCCATGACGATCGCCTGCGTCCGATAGGTCCGGGAGAAGCTTACGCTCGGGCCGGCCTCGATCGAAGCACCGAGGAAGTCCGCCTTGAGCTGGACGCTGACGCGGCCGTCGGTGCGGGTCGCCTGATCCGAGCGGACGGACATGCTGGCGCCGAGGAAGAAGGGTGCGAGTTCTTGTTCGGAGACGAGCCCCTCGAGGACCTGTCTCTTCGTGGTGTTTCGGAGCTGGGAGCGCGTGAGCTGCAGGATCACCGGACCTTCGACGAGCAGCAAGGGCGCAGGCCGGAGGGCCCTTCCCGGTCGGTTGAGGAACTCGACCCGGTTCCGAACCTCGCGGAGCATCGCTCCCTGCAGACGGAAGAAGTCGGCGCGGAGCCCCGTTTCCCCGCGGGAGACGTCCTCGAGCGCGGAGTTGGCGAGGGCCTCGATTTCGCTCCGGAGCTCGGGGGCCACGTGCGCGAGGTCGGCCTCGATGTCTTCTCGGAGGGAGTTCAGGGCCGCGTTCGGCTCGGTCGCCTCGGCCCGCTCGAGGTACGTGGTTCGTATGTGGGCGGAGAGCCGGTCGACGAAGAACCGCGCCTCGCGCTCGGCCCGGAGGTCGAGCGGAAGCTGGTCGCGCTCGTACTCGAGCTCACGGCGGTACGCCTCGACATTCACGGCGTTCACCGTCCCCCCAAGCTTTTCGATGAACCGCACACGCTCGCGCTTCTCGTCGAAGCTGACCTCGGCGAAGACGGTGAAGCTAAGGAACGCGACGGTCGGGATGAGAGAAAGCTTAAGCATGGGAACTCCTCGTAGCGATATTATAGGAGGGGTTCCTTGAGGAGCGGGCCGGCGGGAGTAAAATCTTCACGGTGTAAAAGCGATGAACGTGGGTCGACGGGACGAAGCACCTCGGCAACAATTTAATTTTGTAAGAGCGAAAGGTGCTCCGGTAGTTCGAAGCGGCGGAGTTCCTTCGTCCAGGGGTCCGTGAACGCGAGCACCGAGGCCACGAGCTGGAGCCCCTGCCGGTTCTTGTTTCCCTTCCCGTACTTCGGGTCCCCGATGACCGGGTGACCGAGGAAATCCAGGTGCCGGCGGATCTGGTGGAGCCGGCCCGTTTCGATCGTCACCCGCAGGAGGCTCCGGCCCGACCGGGCCTCGAGGACTTCGACGTGGGTCACGGCCTCCTTATCGTCGAGGGCGGCGGCGATGGTTTGGCGGCTTCCGGCGGGGAGTTCGCCGAGGACGACCGCCTCGTACTCCTTGTGGATCTTGTGCTTCTGGAAGAGGTCGCCGAGGGCCCCGGCGGCCTTCGCCGTGTAGGCCACGAGCATGAGGCCGCGGGTCTCCCGATCGAGGCGGTGGACGAGGAAGACCTCCGCCCCCCGGACCTTCTCGACGTAGCGGAGGACGGAGGCGTGGTCGCTCGCCTGGGAGCCCTGGGGGACCGCGCCGGCCGGCTTGACCCAGACCCCGAAGTTCGCGTCCTCGTAGATCGCCGCGAGCTCCGCGAGCGCCGGGAACGCCAGGACCTTCGGATCGAAGTAGACCTGGATCACGTCTTCGGGCATGACCGTCTCCCGGAGCGAGCGGATCCGGAGGATCCGGCCCTTCCCCCGTCGCTGGATCCAGACGCCGCCCTTCTCCGCCACGTCGCCGAGCTGGATCGGCGTGAGCGGGGTGAGCTTCCGGAGGAACTCGCCGAGCGTCGTGCGCTCGGCGAAGTGCGTCCTAACCGCGCCCTTGTACGTCCTCATCAGGAGAGGACGGTGCCGAGCGATTCGCGCGAGAGCTCGTGCGCCTCGTGGACCTTCGCGAGGTCCTTCTTCATCAGCTGGTGGAGGCACTTGAAGCTATCGACGATCTTCGTCTCTTCGGTCGCCTGGGCCTTCTGGAGCGAGAGGAGCGTCTCCTTCAGCTCATGATCTTTCTGGCCCGTGACGAAGCTGAACGACGGCTGCTCGGCCGGCGACTTTTCGTGCATCATGCCGAGCTTCGCGAGGAGCACGTCGAGCTGCGAGAGCTTCTTGTCGAGCGTCGTGACATTGAAGTCGAGTCGCGCGAGCTCGTCCTTGTAGCGGTTCGCGAGCTTCTGCTGGGCGTCGTCGAACGGCGGCAGCTGGGCGAAGAGCGAGTTCGTGATCGAGATGAGCTTCACCTTCACCTCGAGGAGCTCGAACTTGAGCTTCTTGTAGTCGGTCCTCACGCCCTCGAGCTGGACGAGGATCTCCCGGGTCTCCCGGTGCTTCTTCGCGAGCTCCAGGGACGCCGCCGAGAGCTTCTGGCCGTCGGTCCGGAGGTCGTCGTTCTGCTGCAGGATCGACCGGTTGATCGTGAAGAGCGCGTCGACGCGCTCGACGGCCTGGAGGAACGTGTCCCGGAGGTCGTTCGCGAGTGCCACCTCTTGGCGGATGATGTCCCGCTTCTCCTCCTCGATGATCCGCATGCCGCGGACCGTGTCCTCGAGCTTCGCGGTCCCCTTCTCGAGGTCGTTGATCGTCCGGAGGCACTCTCGCTTCTCGCCGCTCACGCGGGCGAAGAGGCGGACGAGGTCGTCGTAGAGGTCGGCCACGTCGTTGTTCTTGAAGTCCTTCTCGAGGAGCCGGAGCTGGTCCTCGTCGAGCGTGTCGTCGTTCCAGTGGGCGACGAACTTCCGGAGGGCGCCCCGGGTGAGGTTCACCTGCTCGTCGATCGCCTCGCGGACCGCGACGAGCGGATAGAAGAACACCATCACCCGGTCCTCGCGGTTCACGGTGATCGGCGTCACGTACATCTCGAAAGGCTGCGCCGGGGCGTACTCGTCCTGCTTCACCTTCACCGGGTAGATCCCGGCCTGCTTGTTCACGAGCGCCTGATAGACCGGATCCTCTTCGAGGTTCAGGTAGTCGCGGAGATAGTCCCAGTTGAAGCCCTCGGAGCGGACCTCCTCGTCGGAGAGGTAGAACTGCTCGAGGAAGAGGTGGTTGTGCCAGGTGAGCTTAAAGCCCGGGTCGATGAGGCAGCCGCCGAACGGGAGCCCCGTGTGGAGCATGCCCCCAAGGTTCAGCTTCACCTTCAGCTCGTCGAGGAGGCGGATGATGTCGGCCCGCGTGAGGTCCGAGTAGTGGTCGATCATGAAGCGCTGATCGCCCATTATCCCTTTCTCGATCACGCCCTTCACCTCCATCTCGACCTGCTCACCGATCCGGAGCTTCTGCCAGCGGAAGAGGTAGAGCGCGCCGACCCAGGCGAGGCAGAGGAACGCCGCCATCCCCGCGAGCAGGAGGACCAGCTGGTTCTGCTTCTGGAACCGGATCCCCTGGAGGTCCGATGCCTTCTTCTCGACGTCGACCATCCACTCCGAGAGCGCGAGCGATGCCTGCGTGACGTGGGCCTTGAGGTCCCGGGCCTGGGAGCTCAGGCTCGCGAGGAGCTCGAGCTCGTTGCTCATCGAGGAGAACCGCGCGCCGAGGGCCTCCTTCTCCGGAACCGTGAGGGCCGCGCCGGCGACGAGCTGCTCGAGGCGCCGAACGTCGGAGCGCAGGTTCGCGACCTGCGCCGAACCGCCGACGGTCTTCGCCGTGAGCGGGCCCAGCCGGTCCCGCATGCGTTCGGCGATGAGGGCCACGTTCTGGTAGCGCTTCCCGCGGGCGTATTCGAGGAGGCCGTTGACCTTCGTCGTGAGGACCTTGAGCGCGTCGGAGGGATCGGATAGGCCCGAGGTGTTGGTGATGAGGCGGATGAAGGTCCGCACGCCGAGGGCGAGGTCGTCGGAGGCCCGGACCTCGAGGAGCTCCTCGGTCTCGGCGATCTTCTGCGAGAGCTCGCGCATCTTGTCGTTGGCCTTATCGGACTCGGCCCAGGACAGGAGCTTACCGATCTTCTCGAAGCTCATGTCTTTCTTCAGGTGGTGAACGAGGGAGTTGATCTTGAGGCCCCGCTCTTCTTCCGTGCTCTGGAGGTGGTTGAGCCGGAGCGCGAAGATGGTAGCGCTGGCGCCGAGGACGACGGCGACGAGGAAGATCCCGTGGATCACCCACTGGCCGCGGTTAAAGGTTTTTTTCCAATCCATTGAAGTCACCCTTTTAAGTCTTTTCGAATAGTTAATTGTCCGACAATTCTAAAGGGATTGGATAGCCCCGCGGTGAACTTTTTAAACCGAACCGGAACGATCGGGCTTAAACGCGAAGGCCCCCGGTAAAAACCGGGGGCCTCGGGTGCGAAAAATTTGGAAGCGGATGGCCTAGCTCGCGAGGTCCTCGTAGGACTCGAACTGGTTCCGGAGCTTCGCCTTGAGCTTCAGGATCGCCTGCGTGTGCAGCTGCGACACGCGGGACTCGGTGACGTCGAGGACCTGGCCGATCTCCTTCAGATTCAGGTCTTCGAAGTAGTAGAGCGAGAGGACGAGCCGCTGCTTCTCCGGCAGCGTCTTGATCCCGTCCTTGATGATCTCCTGGGCGCGCTTGTAGCCCACGGCGGTCTGCGGGTTCGCCCCACGGGAGGTCTCCATGAGCGAGATCATGAGCTTCCTGTCGCCCTTGCTCATCGCGGCCGCGTCCTCGATGTTCATGAGGGACACGGACTTCGACTTGTTAATGAGCTCGTGGAACTCGTCCATCGAGCACTTCAGGTGCTCGCACATCTCATCGTCGGACGCGGGCCGGCCCAGGTCCTTCTCGAGCTGCGCGTACGCGCGCTCGACGACCTTCGCCTTCTCGCGAACCGAGCGCGGTACCCAATCCTGGGAGCGGAGCTCGTCGAGGATCGCCCCGCGGATCCGGAACTCGGCGTAGGTCTTGAACTTGTTATCGCGGGACGGGTCGAACTTTTCGATCGCGTCCATGAGGCCGATGACGCCGCAGGAGATCATGTCGTCGAGCTCGATGTTCGGCGGAAGCCGCGAGGCGATCTTCTGCGCGATGTAGCGGACGAGCGGGGCGTATTCGAGGATGATCTCGTCCTTGACCTTCGGGTCCACGGTCGAGCGGTAGTCTTTCAGATTCTTGAGTTTGGCCGTGAGTGATGACATGGGGTGCTCTCCTGCGTTACCGGTTAATGGGCGTCGTGCTCATAGGCCCGGGGACGGGCGCCGAGGGCGCGCGCGGTCCGGGGGCCTCCGGCTTTTTCGGTGAACCCGGTTAAAAGTTTAACAAACTTCCGGTGGAACTCGTTGCAGGTCTCCGAGAGGAAAAAAGTATCAAATCCTTCCGCGGAGACGTCGAAGCGCTCGATCCCGCCGAGGATGTGGGTGCGGGCCTCGAGGAAGTTCTCGATGGTTTCGCTCAGGGTAAGGACGACCTTCTGGAACTGCTTCTCCGTCTGGTACATGTTCACGAGGAGGTGGTTCTCGGTGATCCCGAAGCGCATCGCGAGGAGCTTCACGAGCGAATAGGAATCGGTGATCGAGGACTTGTCGGGGGTGACGACGATCCAGCGGTGGTCGCAGTACGCGTTCAGCGTGAGCGAGTCCCGGGAAACGCCGGCCGGGCAGTCGAGAAGGATGTAGTCGTACTCGTGCTCGTGCGACGAGATGACGTCGACGATGATCTCATCGAAGTTGAGCCGCGACTCGAAGACGGCCACGGAGCCGTTGCAGGCCGGGAGCAGGTGGAAGTTCCCGCGCTTCTGGAGGCACTCGTCGAAGCTCGCCTCGCCGGAGAGGATCTTCTCGAACTTGTTATCAAGTGGGAGGCCGAGCTTGATCGCCGTGTTCGAGAGGTTCGAGTCGCAGTCGATGAGGAGCGTGCGGTAACCCGCAGCCGCGAGTTCCCGCGCGGCCTTGAGGGCGATGGAGGTCTTTCCGACGCCCCCCTTCCCGCCGGTGACGGAGATCTTCGTTGCGGCGGCGTCGCGGGGGCGGGTCGTGCTGGAGCTGAATGATTGGAGCCATTCGCTTGTCTTGTGCATAAACCTCCTGTTCGGTGCACGAAGAACCTCTTTCGCCGGCCTGACATCCTGTCGGGCGCGGTGGCCAAGAGGCGGGAGCGGTTAGAACTGAAAGAGCCCGGCCATGAGCCTCTCAGCGGTCGCGCCCTCGATGTCGTCGGGAACCACGGGGCCGGTTCCAAAAAACTTCAGCGGGAGCTTGTTGTGGACCTTGTGAACGTTGAAGAGCGCCCCAAAGTTCATGCAGAGATCCACATGGGAAATGATAACACCGTCCACGGCGTCTTTGTAACGGGCAATGATTTTCCGGTTATAAAGTTCAGAGTGGATCGCCGAAAGCGTGCAGAGGACCTCGACGTGCGCGAGGCCGCGCTTGAGCGTATCGACAAATTTTTTTGTCTCGTCGGTGTTCCGGTTATTTAGGCGGATGTCGACGAGGACGGATTTGCCGGCTTCCGTCGCCTTCCGGCACAGGCCCACGACCTCGGCGAAGCTCTGGACCTTCTCGACCTTGATCCCGAAGACCTGTGCCGCGAAGTCCGTCGACGCGGTATTCTGCGCGTCCTGGGAGTACTGCACCAGGACCACGTCCTTTTTCAGGACGGCGATCTTTGTTCCCATCGTCGACTGGCCCGAGGCCGCCTCGGAGAGGAGGACCGTGACGACCGGCTCCCCGGCCTCGGTCCGCGCGAAGAGCGGGATCGCGGTGTTGATCGAGCTCGCCATCTCCTGGAGCGCGAACTCGAAGATCACGTCGGGGTTCTCGAGATCTTCCTTCGAGAGCTGGTAGTTCGCCTTCTTAATGAGCTCGAGGATGTGGGCCTCGTCGACGTCGAGGGTCTTGAGCGTCGTCCGGAGCTGGAAGATCCCCTTCGCCTCGTTGAGGTGCTTCTGGTTGAACTGGTAGTTCTGCGAGAGTTCGAGGAGCTTATGCTCGAGGAGCTCGAGCTTGTGCTGGGTCGTCCGGAGCTCCTGCCGAAGCTCGTTGTAGGCCTCGCGGCCGACGCCGGCGGGGGCCTCCCGGGGTGGCTCGCGGTGGGCCGGTTCGCGGACCGCCGGCTCCCGGACCGAGGCCCGGGATAGTTCGTGCATCTCCTCCTCGGGCTCCGGTGCCCGGCGGGCGGCGGCGCGGGAGCGGCGAGGCGACGGGGTTTCCTCTCCCTGCGACGGCGGCTCGGAGTACTTCCCGCGCGTCGCCACGGGCCGCGGCGGGAGGTCATCGGCCGAGTCCACGTCGAAGCCCCCTTCGTCGCCGTCGGTGAGGAAGTCGTCGAGGCTGTTCTTGATCAGCGACGATGTCTTCGTCGTGATGTCCGATAGGCCCGCGGAGCCCTTCGCGAGCGTGTTGACGACCCGGTTCAGGCCCATCGATCCGTAGCCCGGGTTACCCGCGGCCGCGGCGTCGCCGTTATACTTCGTGATCGTCTCTTTGATTACGCTCGCGGGCCTCTGGTAAAAGG
>JBILTI010000078.1:0-7093 GCA_044371595.1 Bacteriovoracaceae bacterium | reverse complement strand
CGTCGATCTCCTCGCTGTCGATGAGGAGGTCCTTCCGGAGCTGCGATTCCTTGCCAAAGCAGGTCTCGAGCATCTCCTTCGACGCCTTCATGTCTTTCACGGAGATCTTCGTGAAGTCCCGGCGGGAGAGGACGTGCTTGAAGGCCTCCTGACTCATCTCGCCGAGGCCCTTGTTGCGCATGATCTCCCGGATCTTCACGTCGCTCCGGTTCTTGAGCTTCTCGAGCTCCTGCTCGGACTCGCAGTATATCGTCCCCTTGTCGGTGACGACCTCGAAGAGCGGCGCCTTCGCGATCTGGATCATCCCGAGCTCGAACATCTCAGGCCAGAAGGTGAAGAAGAAGTTCGTGAGGAGCGTGTTGATGTGGCCCCCGTCGACGTCGGAGTCGGCGAGGAAGACGATCTTCGAATAGCGGAGCTCCTTCGGGTCGGCCTTCTGGCCGATCGCGAGGCCGATCGAGCTCATGATGTCGGCGAACTCCTGGTTCTCGAGGACCTCCTTGATCGAAGCCTGGGAGACGTTCATGGGCTTCCCCTTGAGCGCGATCCCGCCCTGGAAGAGCTTGTCCCGGGCCGAGCGCAGGCCTCCGATCGCCGAATCGCCCTCGCAGATAAAGAGCGCGCACTTCGTCCGGTCCTTCCGCTCGTTGGCGTCGAGGAGCTTCTCCACCCGCTGCTTCTTGCCCTTCTTCGCGAGCTTCGACGCGTCCTTCAGGTCCATCAGCCGCTGCCGCGACTTCGCGCGCTCCATGATGTGCTCGAGGAGCTCGGTGTTCTTCCGCATGAACTTCGCCACGCCGTCGGCCATGAACGTCTCGAGGGCCTTCTCGAGGAGCGCGTCGCGGACGAGCTTGCGCTTGGTCTGCGACTCGAACCGCGGATTCGGCATGACGATGCCGATGACAAACGTGAGGCCCGCGAGGACGTCGTTGTCGACGAGCGTCAGCTTGTCCTTCTTCGCGGTCCGCTCGAGCTTGTCCTTCACGGCGTTAATGAAGAGGCGCTTGATCCGGTCGTGGTGGAAGCCGCCGTCGTAGGTCGGCGTCGAGTTCACGAACGAGATCATCCGCTCCTTCTCGTCGGACTTCCGGTCGAAGGTGACGGAGACGTGGACGTCGAACTTGGCCTTGACCTTCGCGCCCTTGATGTTCGTCGTCTCGTAGACGTAGGCCTCGTCGCCGAGGAGCTGCGCGCTCGCCGGGTCGATCCGCTGGGCGAGCTCGAAGAGGCCCTTTTTGTAGAGGTATTTTTCGTCGTTGAAGTAGAACGTGAGACCCGGGTTATTGTAGGCGAGGTCGATGATCCGCTTGCGTAGGAGCTCGCGGTCGATCACCGGGTTCTTGTAGACCTCCTTCGCGAGCGTCAGCTCGACGCGGACGCCGGAGGGCCCCTTGAAGGGCTTCTCTTTGCCCTTCTTGATTTGGAGGGCGCCGTCGAGGAACTCGTAGGTCTGCTCTTTCTTCGAATTGTAGTGGCGAACCGTGGCCCGGAACAGGTCCGAGGTGAGGCACGTGGCCGAGGCGCCGAGGCCGTTCTGCCCGAGGGTCCGGTAGAGGAACCCGTGGTCGTCGACCTCCTCGTCCTTGAACTTTGAGCCGGTCCGGAACTCCGTGTAGACGTCCTTGATCTTGGCGAGCGGGAAGCCGATCCCGTTGTCCTGCACAGTCACCACCTTCCCGTCTGGGGCGAGGTTCACGTGGATCTCGGAGACGTGGCCCCGGTAGAACTCGTCGATGCAGTTGTCGAGGATCTCCTCGATCGCCTTCGACTTCGCCTGGTGGAAGTTGACTTTCTTGAATTCCAGCGAATCGCCGGCGTAGACGTAGGTGTCGAGCTCCTCGATGTCGTTGCTTCCGAAGACCAGCGTCACCCGGTTCCGGCAGTGCCAGCGCTGGTCCTTGCTTTCAATTACGGCTTCCTTGACTTTCGCGCTACGGCGCTTCACTTCTTCGACGGCCATTGTCAAAAGCTCCTATAAATTTGCTTGAATAAGAAATCAATGAGATAAGATTAAGATCAGAAGGAACAGTAGGTCAACCAATGAGATATCGTTTTTTCGCGCTCCTCGTGAGTTTTTTTATCAACGAAAGCTCTTTAGCGCAGGAGAAAGTAAACCTCTCGCCGGCCTTCGGCGCGCGCGCCGCCCGGGAGCTCGGCCCGTTCTTCCTCCTCTCCGCGGGCCAGCTCGAAGATCTCCTGAAGGGCGCCGTCGTTTCGACCGGAAAGGTCTCGTCGCCGACGGCGACGGAGCAGGAGATGCTTCTCTTCGTCGGCGGCGTCCACCCGCGCAACTGCACCCGGGCCATGCGCAAGCTTTCGCTCTACGAGAACTACCACAATTACATGGACTTCGTTAAAACCAGCCGGTACGACGAGAAGACTCAGCGGTTCGCGTTCGTCATCGACCACACACTGATGCCGTTTCCGATGTCGGTCCGGTTCAAGATCCCGCGGATCACGGGCCCGGGCCTCTACCCGTTCACCTTCGAGGACGGCTTCCTGAAGGACCTCCGGGGGACGGTCGTCGTGCGGGACCTCGGGAAGTACTGCCTCCTCGCGCTAAAGACCGACTGGCGGGGTCCGAAAACGCGCATCCCCGACCTCGTCTTCAGCACCTTCGTCCAGACCGTCGGCAAGCTCGGCCTCGAGCATTTAATCCGAGTTTCTCTGTTTTAAATCTTTTCAAAGAGCGCCGGATTATTTAATCTCGATGACGTGCAAGTACTACGAATCAAGGCCATCGACACTCACCACCTCCGGCAGAAGATGCTGCGGCCCAACGGTACGCTCGAAGACTGCGTGTTCCAGGGGGACAACGACGAGCTGACGTTCCACCTCGGGGCCTTCGTCGACAAGAAGCTCGTGAGCGTCGCCTCGTTCTACTTCGAGCGCAGCGAGCGCTTCCCGGACCCGTACCAGTACCGCCTCCGGGGCATGGCCACGCTTCCCGAGCATCAGGGCCAGGGGCTCTCCTCGGCCCTCCTCCGGACGGCCTTCCCCGTGATCAAGCAGAACCAGTGCACCCTCCTCTGGTGCAACGCCCGCGAAAAGGCCATGGGCTTCTACCTCCGGGTTGGATTTGCCCCGACCGGGGAGTTCTTCACGATCCCGAACATCGGAAAACATATCTTGATGTCCATCAAGATTGATTAGATAATCGAGTTAAATTCATCCCAAGGAACCGCGTGTTTACCCATCACGATACTTTCCGTCGCGAGCTCGCCCGGGCGTTGTCGCCGGTCATCGAAACGACGTTCTCGATCCCGTTCTCCGAGGACAAGGTCTACGACCTCTTCGGCGCCACGCCCTCCCGTGACGCCGGCGATGTGGCGTTCCCGCTGTTCCTCGTGGCCAAGGAGGCCCGGACCAACCCGGCCCAGGCGGCGAAGACGCTTCGGGACGCGCTCGGCGCCCTCCCGGGGCACGTGACCGACGCCCGGGCCATGGGCCCCTACCTGAACTTCACCTACGACTTCAACCGCGTCGCCGCGGACCTCGTTCCGGCGATCCTCTCCGGGGCCTTCTTCGAGACGCGGCTCACGGAGCACACGCCGCGGACGATGATCGAGTATTCGCAGCCGAACACCCACAAGGAACTCCACGTGGGGCACATGCGGAACCTCTGCCTCGGGGACGCCCTCATCCGGCTCCACCGCTACTGCGGCTTCGACATAGTCGCGAGCACCTTCCCCGGAGACGTCGGGACCCACGTCGCGAAGTGCCTCTGGTACCTGAAGTATAATTACACGGGCGAGGTCCCGGCCGCGCGCCGCGGGGCCTGGCTCGGCACTCTCTACTCCGCGGCCCACAACAAGCTCGAGGAAGAGCGCGGGACCCCGGCCGAAGCCGACAACCGGGAGAAGCTGACGCAGATCCTGCGGCAGCTCGAGCAGAAGTCCGGCGAGTTCTTCGAGCTCTGGAAGGAGACCCGGGAGTGGTCGATCGCGCTCATGAAGGAAGTCTACGCCTGGGCCGGCGTGAGCTTTGACGTCTGGTACTGGGAATCCGAGGTGGACTCGGACTCGGTGAAGCTCGTGCGCGAGTACCAGCGGCGGGGCCTCTTCGTCGAGGACCAGGGCGCCGTCGGGGTCAACCTCGAGGACCACAAGCTCGGCTTCTGCCTCCTCCTGAAGACCGACGGGAACGGCCTCTACGCGACCAAGGACATCGAGCTCGCGCGGAGGAAGTTCCAGGACTACAAGATCGAGAAGAGCATATACGTCGTCGACAAGCGCCAGGAGCACCACTTCAAGCAGGTCTTCAAGGTCCTCGAGCTCATGGGCTTTGAGAACGCGAAGAAGTGCTTCCACCTCCAGTACGACTTCGTCGAGCTCCCCGACGGGGCGATGAGCTCGCGGAAGGGGAACATCGTTCCGCTCCAGGCGCTCATCGAGAACATGGTCCAGACGATCAAGGACCAGTACCTCCACCGCTACCGCGGCGACTGGGCGGACGCGGAGATCGAACGGACGGCCCAGATCGTCGCCCGCGGGGCGATCAAGTACGGGATGACCCGGATAGACCCGACGAAGAAGATCGTCTTCGACATGCAGGAATGGCTCAAGCTCGACGGCGAGTCCGGGCCCTACATCCAGTACGCCTTTGCTCGGATCAATTCGATGCTCCTGAAGCTCGGCGCGCCGGCGAGCGACGCCGTCATCGTCGCGGCGCCGCAGGAACGCGAGCTCGTGGCGACGCTCCTGAACTTCCACCACGTCGTCCAGCAGGCGACGGAGCAGTACCGGCCTTCGCTCCTGACCGGCTACCTCTACGACCTCTCGCGGGCCTATAACAGCTTCTACGCCGAGTGCCCGGTCGGGTCGGCGCCGGAGCCCACGCGCTCCTCACGGCTCCGCCTTTCGCGGGCGACGGCCACGGTCCTGAAGGAGGGACTGGCCCTCCTCGGCATCGAGGCCCCCGAGCGGATGTAGGAGGCGCAGATGAAGCTCAAGGTACAGATCAGCGCCAATCAAGTGCTCGAGCTCGAGAGCCTGCGGAGCTCCGTAACCGTCGGCCGCTCCCCGAACTGCGACCTCGTCATCCCCCACGATTCCGTCTCGCGGACCCACTGTAAGATCGAGGTCAACGCCAAGGGCGTGTTCCAGATCACGGACCTCGACAGCTCCAACGGCACCTATATCGACGGGGACCGCCTGGCGCCGCACACGCCGGCGTCCATGCTGAGCGTCTCCCAGCTCACGATCGGCCGGCTCGCCGGCGAGCTCACGAATCCTCCGGTCCCGCCCGCGGGGCCGGCCCGGGACAGCGACACGAAGTCCCACGTGACACAAAAGCTCGTGCGCGGCGAGCTGTCGACGGCCCAGCGGAAGAGCGAGCTCGGGGTCAACGACCCCGCAGAGATCCGCCGCCTCGAGGGCACCCGGACGCGGATCCAGGGGCCCCGGAACCCAGTGAGCGAGGAATTCGCTCTCGAGGAGAAGGAGCTCTTTTTCCGGGAGAGCAAGCGCCCCTACATCCTTATGTTCGTCGTCGTGCTGATCATCCTGATGTACCTACTCAACCTTGGGATCAAATAGGTTCCTTGCAATTACTCCGGTTCGCTTTATAATTTATCCATATGCGCCTTACGTTTCGGCTCCTCAACGGAGAACTGATCCATCACTCGATAAAAGAAAACGACGTCGTGACGATCGGCCGGTCGCCGAAGTGCACGATTGTCATTGCCGAGGACGGGATGTCCCGCCAGCACTGCCAGCTCGAGGTCGTCGCCGGCGAAGTCTTCATCACGGACCTCGGGAGCACGAACGGCGTCTTCATCGACGGCCAGCGGATCCCGCCCAACACCCGCACCCCGTACCTCACCTACCTTACTCTCGCCTTCGGGGCCGTGCAGACGCTTCAGTTCGACGCCGAGGATACGTCGATGCCCGACAACTCCGTCCTGTCCGCGAGGCCCGCCGCAGCGGCGAACGCCCCCAAGGCGGATCCCCCCGAGGCCACCGCCGCCCACCTGACGAAGACCAAGGCAACGGCGCCCGGAAAGGCCCCGCCGGAGGGGAAGCCCCGGGCCAGGGGCCGGAGCGACGAAGACAAAAAGAAGTTCTGGCTCCTGAACGCCGTGATCCTCCTCGCCTTTGCGGGCCTGGTCTACTGGTACGTGAATTCGGACCTCTCCGGGGAAACGCCAGATTTTGAGGCAATCCCGGACCTGCCCGAAACCAGCGATCCCAATAATTAGACCCGGAAAAGACCTCTCTTTTTGATCGGCTAACGGGCGCGACCACTATTTGTTGCAGAAAACTCATCACATTTTTTTGATTTGTCATAAAATATGAAAATCATGAAGATTAAACGGTTTTTATGTGACAACGAGCGCGGCGCCTCCCTGACCATGGTCCTCATGGTCGTCTCCCTCGGCGTGGCGGGGCTCTCGCTCACGATCACCGACCTCTTGCCGAAGATGCAGGAGGAGAAGCGGAAGGTCGAGGCCACGATCGACTACCGGTTGTTCATGGCTAGCCTCAACGACTACCTCGTCCACGCCCTCCGCGAGCGCTGGTGCTTCAACGTAAAGCCCGACGGCGAGACGGACCTCCTCATCTCCGACGTCTGCAGCAGCGGCAAGGAGATGGAGGACGTGATCCAGTACAGGGGGAACCTCGAGCGCCTCCTCTGGGGGGACGCGAACATCGCCGCCTACCCGACGACGATCGAAGAGGCGAAGAAGAAGAACCAGATCATGGCGATCAACTACCTCCGGCACAAGACCGCCGAAAAGCCCCTGGTCCCCTACAGTGCGATCGTGCCGCCGCTGATCAAGCTCGACCCGAGCGACGACAAACCCTGGGTCCGGGGCCTCGAGTTCCGGCTCACCCGGGAGGTCCTCGACGACATGACCGACCAACACCCGCTTTATACAATGAGCCGCGGGATCCGCGATTGCCTGAACTACGTCGACATCAAGCTCTTTCAGCAGGCGATCGTCGGGAACATGTCCCAGGGAGACGAGCGCAAGATCGGCATTAAGCTCACGGCCGACCTCAACCGGCTGAAGCTACGCTGCCACGCCCTCCGGACCGTGGAGTCGACGAGCTATTATACACTCTTCCCGCGCCGGCTCCACACGTTCTCG
>JBILTI010000055.1:0-8043 GCA_044371595.1 Bacteriovoracaceae bacterium | reverse complement strand
ATGGGCGCGAACCCGTACAACGGCACCAAGGCCCTCCGCGAGAAGCTTAACCACAACGCCGTCCTCATGCAGATCCCGATCGGCGCCGAGGAAAACTTCAAGGGCGTCGTCGACCTCATCACGATGAAGGCCTACTACTTCGACGGCGACAACGGCGAGCACGTTCGCGAAGAAGCGATCCCGGGTGACCTCGTCGACCAGGCGCAGAAGGCCCGCGAGGAAATGCTCGACACCGTCTCCGCGTTCGATGACGTGATGATGGAAGCGATCCTTGACGGCAAGGAAATTTCCGAAGAGCAGATCCACGCGGCCGTGAGAAAGGGCGTCAACGCCCTCCAGTTTACGCCGGTGTTTATGGGTTCCGCGTTCAAGAACAAGGGCGTCCAGCTCCTCCTCAACGCCGTCGCCCGCTACCTCCCGTCGCCGCTCTCGTGCGAGAAGCCGAAGGCGATCGACTCCAATACGAACACGAAGGTCGAACTCTCTCCGGAGTACGACAAGCCGCTCGTATGTATGGCGTTTAAGATCACCGACGAACAGTTCGGCCAGCTCACCTACACTCGAATCTACCAGGGTACCCTCAACAAGGGCGACACCCTCGTTAACACCCGCACCAAGAAGCGCGTTCGGATCGGCCGGATCGTGCGCATGCACGCGAACGACCGCGAGAACATCGACTCCGCATCTGCCGGCGACATTATTTCCATGATCGGCGTCGACTGCGCCTCTGGTGATACCTTCGTTGCCGAAGACGGAGGCGTCGATCACCTGTCGTGCGAAGGCATGCACATTCCTATTCCGGTTATCGAGCTTTCGATCAAGGCGAAGGACAAGGAAATGCAGGCGCGGATGTCTAAAGGCCTTCAGCGCTTCATTAAGGAAGATCCGACCTTCCATCTCTTCACAGATGAGGAATCCGGAGAAACCCGGATCGCAGGAATGGGCGAGCTTCACCTCGAAATCTACGTCGAGCGGCTCAAGCGCGAGTACAAAGCCGAGGTCGAGATCGGTGCTCCGCAGGTTAACTACCGCGAAACCATCCGCGGAACCGCGAAGTTCGAATACACGCACAAGAAGCAAACCGGTGGTTCCGGTCAGTTCGCAAAAGTCGCCGGTATGATCAAGCCGCTCGCCGCAGATCGGAAAGAGCGCGAAGATCAGACGTATCGCTTCGTGAACGAAATCCGCGGCGGTGTGATCCCGAACGAATTTATTCCTTCCTGTGACCGTGGCTTCGGTGACGTAATGAACAAGGGGCCTCTCGCAGCGTTCCCGGTCATCGACGTAGAAGCTTACCTCCAGGACGGCCAGTACCACGACGTCGACTCGTCAGATATGGCCTTCCGGATCGCCGCTCGTATGGCGATGAGAGAGGCCATCAAAAACGCGAACCCGATCCTCCTCGAGCCGATCATGAAGGTCGAGGTCGAGACTCCGCAGGAGTTCCAGGGCTTCGTTATCGGTGACCTTTCTTCTCGTCGTGGCGTGATCCTTGGATCCGAGACAACAGAGACCGGCGACGCGATCATCAACGCGCACGTTCCGCTCTCCGAGATGTTCGGCTACGCAACCGTCCTCCGTTCCGGTACCGCTGGTAAGGCCGGCTACTCGATGGAGTTCGCGAAGTACGAGCCGTGTCCGTCTCACGTACAAGAGAAGGTCATGGTCGCGCGGAAAGATAAGCTCGCGGAGCGCGCAGAGTAGTTCAAAGTACGATTTAAAATCGATGGAGGGGCCGCTGATGCGGCCCCTTTTTTTTAGTAAAAGAAAGGCCTGGATTTCTAGTTGTTGGGCCTAAATCTCGAGTAGATTTTTTATCTTCAGTTTACAGTGCCCAGCGGATGTATTAGTTAAGCTAATACATAGTATAAGGTGCTACAGATGATTGAAACCTCGATGTTGCAGGTACTTATTGCCCTGTCTCATAATGAAAATATCTCCAAGGCCGCTGAAGAGCTGAATGTTACGCAATCGGCTGTCTCGCAGGCCCTGAAAAACCTTGAATCCAAGGTGGGGTTTCCGGTCATCACCCGGCAAGGGAAGTCCGTGACCCTCACGGAGAACGGCATGCGGCTCGCGAAGGTCGCCAAGCAGTATTTTAAGCGGATCGAGGAAACCATCGAACAGATCCACCTTGAAAACCACGAGATCAAGGGCAAGCTCCACGTGGGATCGCTCTATGGCCTCGGCAAAACATGGCTCTCCTCGCGGATGCTCGACTTCCTCACGGGCCACCCGGACCTCGAGGTCCGGCTCTCCATGGATTTCCCGGAGAACATCGTGAAGAAGTTCGAGCAGCACGAGATCGACTGTCTCATCATGCCCGAGTACCTCGTCCCGGCCTTCGCCGAGAAGCGCGACCTCCACGACGAGTACACGACGCTGGTCTTCTCCGACCGCTTCGCGGTTACGAAGTCGACCGACCTGAAGGACGTCCTGGCCCTTCCGATCATCTTCTACGAGAACAACGATCCGAACTTCTACCGCTGGTGCCGGGAGAAGTTTGGGGTGGTTCCGCGGAACGTAAAGCCCCGGCTGGTGGTGAACTCCTTCGGGCAGATGCTCCAGGCCGTGAACGAGGGCCTCGGCGTCGCGGTCGTTCCGACGCACGTCCTTAAGCGCTCGCACATGAAGACCAAGGTGAAGACCGTCGGGAAAGAGTTCGAAGTCTTCAGCAATAAGGTGTCTTTCGCGTTTCACGCTGACGATGCTCAGAGTTATAAAATTACGGAGCTCTACAAGTTCCTGCTCGAAGTCGCAAAGGATCTCTAGCCCCGGTCTTTTGCCGTTTTGCCCGGCGACATCGGTTCGGTTAGCTGTATCCAAAGATGTCGAAGTTTTTCATAATATTTCAATGAACTTCGATCAAAAGAACTTCGAAACCCGTTTGCCCGGATTTTTTTTTCCGCTCCTCGACGAGCTCCAGCGCTTCGGCTTCGTTCCGACCCTCGTCGGCGGCGCGGTCCGGGACTACTTTCTCACGGGAAATCCGGGCCACGACTGGGACCTCGAGCTGACACACGAGACCCTGACCTTCGAGAAGGGAATCTGGAAGGAACTCGGCTGGGCCCTGGGCCGTTTCGGAAAAACGAACTTCCTGCCCTACGAGATCATCCGGCTCCAGGCCGGAGACTACCAGCTCGAATTTTCGCCGCCGCGGCGGGAGCGCTTCCGGGAGGACGCCCGAGATCACTCGAACTTCGACGCGGAGTTCGTCTTAAATCTCTCCTTCGAGGAAGCCGTCCGACGCCGGGACTTTACCGTCAACGCCATGGGGATTCGGTTTCGGGGCCGGAAGGAGCTCGTCTTCCTCGATCCGCTCGAGGGCCTCCGGCACCTCCGGGAAAAGGTCCTCCACTTCGCCGGGCCCGACTTCGGGAAAGATCCCGTGCGCTTTCTGCGGGCCCACCGCTTCGCGAACAAGCTAAAGTTCTCCTTTTCCCCGGAACTGCGCGCCGTGCTCGAAACCATGCCGGTATCCGGAATCACCCCCGCTTACCTCTGGAGCGAGATGCGGAAGGCGGCCGATCCGGTGAATTTCATTTCCTACCTCGTGCAGGAGAAAAACCAGGAACTCCGGGTCCCGCTCGACCGGACCTTCACGGATCGAGTTCCGGAGGTGAAGAAGGTCCTGACGGACCCGCGGCGCTTCGAGACCTGGGTCATCGCCCTCGAGTGGATCGGCGTCTCTTCCGAGAGCTGGTCGCGCTACTTCTCGATGAGCACGGAAACCTCCCGCCGCCTCGCCCGCTGGGCGAACTTCTCGCGCGACTTCGTCGCCGCCTACCCGGAGAGCTTCCACGGGGAGTTCGACGACCTGAAGAACCGGGCCGACTTCGAGAAGCTCTTCGACTGGTACTTCACGACGAAGCAGCTCCTGCAGAAGAACCCCGATCTGCCGCTCCTGACGATGATCGAGGAGTACCTCCCGCACTGGATCCACCTCTACCGCATCGAGCCGCCGAAGGACGTGAAGCACATCGACCCGCCATATCGGGCGAAGTACCAGGTCTGGAACGTATGTCAACGACTGTAGTCCCGCTCGCTCCGCCGCACCTCCCGGGAGTGCGCGAGATCTTCTTCGAGTCGTCGTCGCGGAAGTCGTTCCGGGACGACGAGGAGCGGGAGCTCTTCTTCCGGAAGTACGTTGGGTTCTACGTCGACGGCTACCCGGAGCTCTGCCTCGTCGCACTTCGGGACGGAGTCGTCCGCGGGTACCTCGTGGGTGCCCCCGCGTCAGGAGGAGAGGAACTCCTGACTCTCCAGCCGCACCTCACGGTGTTTCAGCGCGAGTTCGAAGCCTTCCCCGCGCATCTCCACATCAACTGCCATCGCGATGCCCGGGGTCAGGGGATCGGCGGGAGCCTCATGGAAAAGTTCGAAGCTCTCCTTCGGGAAATGAACATCGCGGGCCTTCACATCATGACCGCGCCCGACTCCCCGAACAAGTGTTTCTACCGGAGACTTGGCTTTCATCGAGAAGTTTTGGAGGATTTCAAGGGATCTCCGATCCTCTTCATGGGTAAGAAGTTGTCGGCGGAATAGTTTTGACAGATTTATCCGGCGAGTCTTAACCTAAATTTAACGCCCTAATCTTTTGGCAGGTCATATGAAGTACTTCGTCACTTGGCTCCTCCTCCTTTCCACTCTCTCGTTCGCCGAGGAGACGCCCACGGCGCGATTGAACCAAAGCGTTACCTTCGCCGACGACATGATGTTCGCCAACGTCGACCTGGTGGTCCAGCGGCAGCTGGAGTCTTTCCGCCGCATCGGGCTTAAGGGAAACATCAAGTTCGGTCAGAAGACGTACCCGAAGACGATCCTCCGGGACTCGCTGGTGCTCTTCAAGGAAATCGTCGACCGGACGCGGACCTGCCTCAAGCGCCGGCCCGAGACGTCCTGCATGGTTCAGTTCAACGCCGAGCTGAACGAGAAGTTCGACATCTACGTTCCCGTTCCGGCGCGGAACGAACCTGGTTACGGTCAGACGGCCACGACGAAGTTCACGTCCTATTATTCCCCGGATCTCCACGGCTCCCGGGTGCCGACGGAGCGCTACAAACGGGCCATCTACCGGACGCCGCCGGCGCCGCACGACAACTACACCCGGGTTGAGATCGACTACAAGGGCGCGCTCGCCGGAAAGGGGCACGAAGTCTTCTGGGTCGAGGAGTCGTTCTTCGACCTCTACCTCCTGCACGTTCAGGGCGGTGGCCGCATCATCATCGATAACCTCGACGGGACCAAAGAGGTGAAGTACCTCTCGTACGACGGGAAGAACCGGCGGCCGTTTAAGATGATCTACCATTACATGATGGAGAAGGGGTACCTCCGCCCCGGCGCGGTCGGGATCCCGCACCAGCGGCGCTTCCTCGAGGAGAATCCCGACAAGGAAGAGGAGATCTTCGCCACCTGCCCGTCGTACGTCTACTTCAAGGAATCGGCCACGGAGCCGGTGGGACTTAATAACATCCCGCTCACTGAGGGCCGCTCGCTCGCGATCGATGTGCGGATCTACAAGACCATGGGCCTTCTGAACTTCGTGAAGACCTTGAAGGCGTCGCACATCGACGAGAACGGGCGCGTGGTGAAGACGCCTTTCTCGCGCTTCTTCGTCGCGCAGGACACCGGCGGTGCTATCCGCGGGAACGCTCGCTGCGACCTCTATATGGGCTACGGGCCCCAGGCCGAGCTCACGGCGTACAACATGAACGACCTGGGCGAGCAGTACTTTCTCGTGAAGCGAACCGTGAAACGCGGGCGCTAGGCGCGGTTGGCTAGGCCGGATTTTTCGAGTCGAAGAATTCCACCGCGAGGTCCGGGAAGTCGCGCCGTACCTTCTCCATCAGGGCGATGATTCCGGGCCGCTCCGTCGCGTGGTGGCCGCCGGCGAAGTAGTGGACCCCGGCTTCGATCGCGTCGTGCCAGTTGTACTCCGAGATCTCGCCGGTGAGAAATGCGTCGAGGCCCTCCTCCTTCGCCCGGATCCATTCGTTGTTCGCGCCGCCGGTGATGACACCGATCGAGCGTATCTCGCGCCCTTCGTCGGGAGAGGCGAGGATCACCGGATGGCGGAGGAGCGCGGTGAGCTCTTTCCGGAGATCCGCGGCGGTCCGCGGTTCCGGGAGGAGGCCTTTGACTCCGAGCGGACAGCGCTTGTACATCGCGAAGGCTTCGACGCGCTGGAGCTTCAGCGCCCGCGCCAGGGCCGCGGCGTTTCCGACCTCCACATGCGCGTCGAGCGGTAGATGGTAGGCGAAGAGGTTCAGGTCATTTTTCACGGCGAGCTTGACCCGCTCGCCCCAGCCGCCGATGATGGGTCTTGCGCCCTGGTGTTTCCAGAAAATCCCGTGGTGCACAACCAGGCCATCGGCGCCCCAGGCCAGGGCCCCGCGGATCGATTCCTGCGTCGCCGAGACGGCGAAGGCCAGACGCTTTAAGTGCGGCTTCCCGTCGACCTGAAGACCGTTCGGAGCGTAATCTTCGAAGAGCTCCGGGGCGAGGAGTTGGGAGAAGTACGAGGCAAGAGTAATCTGCGACACGGCCATGCTGTTTCCTTTTCAATCGGCGGTCATTTTAATACAATTTTTCGGTCTTAAACAAAGGATTCGACAATGAAATTCAAGCCTGGATTAGTTTACGGTTCCGCGCTCACCGACCTCTATCAGTACGCGAAGGAAAACCGCTTCGCCCTGCCGGCGGTCAACGTCATCGGTACCGACTCGGTGAACGCTGTCCTCGAGACGGCCAAGCTTATGAACTCCCCGGTCATCATCCAGTTCTCGAACGGCGGCGGACAGTTCTACGCCGGCAAGGCACTGAAGCTCGAGAACGACCGGGCCGCGGCCCTCGGCGCGATCTCCGGCGCCCAGCACATCCACCTGATGGCCGAGGCCTACGGGGTTCCGGTCGTCGTCCACACCGACCACGCGGCGAAGAAGCTCCTCCCGTGGATCGATCAGATGCTCGCCGCCGGCGAGGCCCACTATAAGACCCACAAGAAGCCGCTCTTCTCCTCCCACATGCTCGACCTCTCCGAGGAGTCCCTCGAGGAGAACGTCGAGATCTCGGCCCGCTACTTCAAGCGCATGACCGCTATCGAAACCGGCATCGAAATCGAACTCGGCGTCACCGGCGGCGAAGAGGACGGCGTGGACAACTCCGACGTCGACAACTCGAAGCTCTACACCCAGCCGGAGGACGTCGCCTACGCGTACTCGCACCTCCGGGAGGTCGGCGCGAACTTCACCGTCGCCGCGTCCTTCGGGAACGTGCACGGCGTGTACAAGCCCGGGAACGTGAAGCTTTCGCCGGTCATCCTCAAGAACTCGAGCGAATTCGTCCAGAAGAAGTTCGGCACCGGTGCCCGGCCTGTTTCTTTCGTTTTCCACGGCGGCTCCGGATCGCTCCAGAGCGAGATCCGCGAGGCGATCGACTACGGCGTCATCAAGATGAACATCGATACCGACATGCAGTGGGCGTTCTGGGAGGGAGTAAAGAACTTCTACGAAGACAAGCGCGCCTACCTCCAGGGCCAGCTCGGGAATCCGGAAGGACCCGAGGCCCCGAACAAGAAGTACTACGACCCGCGCGTCTGGCTCCGGAAGGGCGAGGAGAGCTTCGTGAAGCGTCTTAAGGTTGCGTTCGAAGACCTTAATAACATCAATCGAAACGAGTAAAAATTGCCCGGCGGCGTTTACCGCTCCGGGCAATGCCCCTTTTTCCGCGATAGACAGTTGTAAGAGTTCCCCCGTCTAGGGCATAATGCCGCCACTTTTGACCCGTTACAAAGGAACTTCGAATGAAACTTCTGGCGTTGGCCCTCGCACTTTTCTCAACCGCCGCGATCGCGGGCGTTAGCTATTCCACCACCTTCGATGTCTACCGGGGAGCTTCCGGCATCGCCGTGGCCTCGGCGAGCTACCGGAATCTTCCGGTCAAGACGGAAGTGAGACCCGTCCCGGGTTGCTACACCTACGGGGACCGCGCGCCGTCGGACTGCGAGGAGGTAGTGATCCTCGAAACCGTTCCGGTCATCCAGGT
>JBILTI010000056.1:0-8043 GCA_044371595.1 Bacteriovoracaceae bacterium | reverse complement strand
TGATCGTAGAGTCCCCCCATCAGCATCCGCTCCACCGTCTCGACGATGTGCTGGCCCTGCTCCTGCGGGATCATGCCCTCGAGGATCTGCTCGGCCGCCCACTCGTAGAACGAGAAGTGCGGGAACTTCGGCGCCTGGCCGTAGCCGCCGTTCTTCGCGTCCGCGTAGTTCTTCAGCGCGCTTAGGACTGCCGATGGGGCGGGGAAGTGGTTCTTGAATTCGATCTTCTTTTCGAGCGTGACCGGCTTACGGATCTCGGCCGTGAGCTTCTCCGCCCCCTCGAGGAGCTGCGTCGGGTTCGCCTTCCACGCGTCGGCGATCTGCCGGGCGAGGTCGAGGAAGGCCGGCATCCCCTGGCGCGGCTTGTCCGGGAAATACGTCCCGGCGAAGAACGGCTTACCCTCGGGGGTCAGGAAGATCGTCAGGGGCCACCCGCCCCGGCCCGTCATGAGCGAACAGGCCGTCTGGAAGTAGTTGTCGAGGTCGGGGTACTCCTCCCGGTCGACCTTGATCGAAACGAAGTGCTCGTTTAAAAACTTCGCCGTTTCCACATTCTCGAAAGATTCGTGGGCCATAACATGGCACCAGTGACAGGAGGAATAGCCGATCGACAGAAATATGAGCTTGTTTAGTTCCCGCGCCTGATCAAGGGGTTGCTTCCCGTACGGCTGCCAATGGATTGGATTTTCAGCGTGTTGCTTGAGATAAAGAGAGTTTTCAAAACGTAATCTATTTTCGCTCATAATTCCTCGAAATTTGGTGGAGGGATCGTGGATGATAAAATTGCTTCATTAATCTTCAATGAGTTATCTAAGCTTGGTCAAGGTAATTTGCTTTTTAAGACTGGGTTAGATATAAGCGAGGGAGTATGGAAAAAACGACCGGAGAAGCTAGCGTCCTCAAGACTCTTAGCGTCTCGGCGGAGGACAGGCCCGTAAAGTCAGCGTTCGGGGCTTTCTTCTCCACCTACAAAATACCGCTCTTGTCTCTCCTCCTCTTTAGTGCCTTCGCGCTCCGCGCTCTTTATCCGGAAACGTTCCACTTCGGCTTCAAGCGGCAGAAGACCTATCGCTTCAAGAGCGACAGCCTCGGTTTCTTCATCGGAGACATCAGTTTCTTCAACAACAACACCTACGACGAAGCCGAGGCGCGGATCGTCGAACTCTTCCCGGAGAAGCTCCAGAAGAAAGTTAAAAAGGTCATCCGCCCCGTGCTCGTCCTCTGCGAGAAGCACCAGCTCGACCCGTTCTGGGTCCTCTCCGTCATGTGGACCGAGTCGCACTTTAAGCACGAGTCCACCTCGAAGAAGGGCGCCCGAGGCCTCATGCAGCTGATGCCGCAAACCTACTTCGAAACCCTGGCCGAGATGAAGCAGGAGGGCATCTTCCTCGAGGCCGATCGCGGCGAAGACTACCTCCGCTACCACTACGGCCAGTCGTTCTACGCCCTCGGCTATTCGCCGCTCGTTTCGAAGCTCCGGAACCTGGAGGTCGGCATCTACTACCTCAAGGGGCTTCTCGATTCCTTCAATAACAACCACTACTATGCGACGGTCGCTTATAACATGGGGCCCTACTGGACCAAGAGCCAGCTACGGAACAACCTCCCGGTTGGAAAGAAGAACCACTACCTGAACAAGGTGCTTCAGAATTACTACCACATCACTAAAACCCTGAGCCAGAACTCGAATGTCACCTTCATCCCTCGAATCTGAGCTCGCGCAGCTCCGGGAGGCGCTCCTCCAGCTGAACTCCGAATTCTTCCTCACGATCGCCGAGCGGCGGGGCCTGACCGTGAAGATCCAGGGCCTGAAGGCGTCCGGAGGCCGATACGGCCACTTCGACCCCGAGCGCGAGAAGGAGATCTTCACGCAGTTCTTGCCCCAGCTGAAGGCGCTCTCGATCCGAGAACTCCTGGCCTTCTCCCTGGTGATGGAGGACCACGCCATGGCGATGGCGCCAGGGTCTTATCCGACCTGGTCGCTGGGGGCGCACCTGGCGGACCCGCGGGAGGAACTCTACGAGATGGTCAACCCGCTCCTCCTGAAGCTCGCGCGGTCCGAGCTGTTCCAGCGCCTCCTCCTCAATCCGGAATTCAGCTTTTTAAACGACTTCTGATTGCCGGACTGGTCCCGAATCCATAATATTTAGCCCTATGAAAAAAGACCAAGTCATCGCCCTCGACGGTCCCTCCGGCAGTGGGAAATCCACGGTTGCGAAGCTGGTCGCGCAGCAGCTGGGGCTGATCTACATCGATACCGGGGCCATGTTCCGGGCCGCCGCCTACGCCCTCCAGTACACGGAGATCGACTTCGCGAAGGCCCAGCTCGATCCGGCCGAGGAGGCGCTCGTGGAAAAGTTCTTCCACGACCACCGGTTCCAGTTCGCCCCGCAGCCCGGAGTCCTGATCCTCCTCGATAACCTAAACCTGACGGACGTGATCCGCGAGCACCACGTCTCGAAGCTAGCGTCCCGGACCTCGAAGCACCGGGTCGTGCGAGATTTCCTCAAGGGGTGGCAACGGGACATCGTCCGGGACCGGCCGGCGATCCTCGACGGCCGGGACATCGGAACCGTCATCTTCCCGAACGCAACCCTCAAGGTCTTCCTCACCGCCTCTCCGGAGGAGCGGGCGACCCGGCGCCTCGAAGAACTCCGGGACCGGGGACAGGTCGAGGAGAGCTTCGAGACGATCCTCCGGGACATCAAGGAGCGGGACTTCGAAGACATGAACCGAGAGATCGCCCCCCTCAAAAAAGCCACCGACGGCGTCGAGATCGACTCGACGGGGAAAACCATTAGCCAGATCGTCGACGAGATCGTCGCCCTCTGGAACGAACGAAAGGCCAGCCATGAAGCTCACCCAGGAAAACTTCGAAAAGATCATCTTTAATTTCCAATCGCTCAATCCCATCCTCGTGGTCGGCGACCTCGGCGTCGACAAGTACACCTACGGTGAAGTGAAGCGCATCTCCCCCGAAGCCCCGGTTCCGGTGCTCGAGGTGCAGAAGGAATGGAACAAGCTAGGCCTCGCGGCCAACGTCTCGGACAATCTCAAGAGCCTCGAGGTCGCCTCCACGCTCTGTGGAGTCATCGGCGACGACGCTCGCGCCAACCTCGTCGAGCACCTGCTCGAGGAGCGGGGGCTCAAGACCTGGGGCCTGGTCCGCGACCCGGCCCGGCTCACCACCTACAAAGAACGCGTCACCACCGCGACCCAGCAGATCTGTCGGATTGACTACGAGACCAAGGATTCGGTTTCCGAGGACGTCACCCGGCGGATTGGGGCGCGGATCGAGGAGTTCGCCCAGACCCACGCCGGGGTCATCATCGAAGACTACGGCAAGGGCCTCCTCAGCGAGGGCCTCTGTCAGAAGATCATCCGGGATTTCAAGGAGCGGAAGCTCCTCGTCGCGGTTGATCCCTCCCGCTCCACCCCGCCCCTCTGGTATAAAGGTGCCACGCTCCTCAAGCCCAACCGCGTCGAGTCCCACATGATGGTCGAGGCCCTCGGCCACTTCAAAGAGCGAAAGCTCGAGACCATCGCCGAGATCCTCGTCGATAAGCTGGGCCTGGAAAAGATCATCATCACGCTCGGCGCCGACGGCATGGCGATGCTCGATACGACGCTCGACGGAGAGCTGAAGATCATTCCCACCGCCGCGAACGAGGTCTTCGACGTCTCCGGGGCCGGGGACACGGCCATCGCGGCCATCAGCTCCGCGCTCCTCACGGGAGCGACGCTGGAAGAGGCCGCCTGGATCGGAAACTGCGCGGCCGGCGTCGTGGTGCGGAAGCGCGGAACGGCCCTTTGCTCGAAGGGCGAACTCCGGGATTACTTTGGAAACCTTCTGGCGCTTATGAAGTAATGCTGGAACCGAGCACCGCCTCGCCGGGGCCCCTCTTCGGAAGCTTCCTCTTCCGGACGGATCGCCACGACGCGACCTCTGGGAGGCCCGCTTCGGTCCCTCCCTCTCGTCCGTCCTCGAACACAATCCGCTTCTGACTTATTACTCCGCGGAGATGGGGAGCGCCCTCTCGAGGACCTTCCTCCTTAAGGCCGCCCCCTTCTCCCGGGAATGCCTCCTTTCGACCAAGCTCATTGCCCTGGATTGGGAAAGGTCCGGCGCAACCCACGGCGCGCGGGCCGTGAACGTCGACGTCGGGTTCCCGTCTCTGGAGAACTTCGTCCCGGCGACGACGAAGAACTTCACCCAGCGGATCTACCTGGACCGGGGGATCTTCGCAGACCTCACGTACTACTTCCACGAGGGAGACCTCCGGGTCCAGCCATGGACGTATCCCGACTATCGCGACGAGCAGAAGCTGAATTTCTTCCGCTGGGCCGCTCGTTCCTGGTCCAGGCGCTCAAGCACTGACTCGCGTTGTCAAACGAGTCCTTCTTTTCATTTAGAAAGCCTGTTGATACCCTTTTTTCCGAAACTTACCAAAGGAACCCCATGCAAGTTCTCGAGTCGCTGCTCTCTGACTTTACGCAGGAGCTGAGAGACGTCCATAAAGTCCCCGACCTCCTCAACCTCAAGGCAAAGTACCTCGGAAAACAAGGTCCCCTGGCTGATGTCATGAAGAATCTAAAGGACGCGAGTCCGGAAGAAAAGCGGTCCCTCGGGTCGAAGGCCAACGTGCTCAAGCAGGCGATCGAGGGCCTCGTCGCGCAGAAGATGCAGGAGCTCGAAGTTAGAGACATCAACGAGGCCCTCGCCCAGTCGAAGATCGACATCTCCCTGACGGACTCGGTCCTCGAAAAAGGTCTCCAGGCCGCGGGCCTCCATCCGGTTACGATCGTCCAGCAGGAGATTGAGGACATCTTCATCTCCATGGGTTTCGAGGTGCTCGACGGTCCCCACATCGAAGACGAGCACCACAACTTCGAGGCCCTCAACATCCCCGCGTCTCACCCGGCGCGGGACATGCAGGATACCTTCTGGTTCGCCGACAAGAAGCACCTCCTCCGGACGCACACTTCGACGATCCAGATCCGGGGGATGAAAGAGCGGAAGCCCCCGTTCCGCTTCGTGGGCCCAGGGAAGGTCTTCCGCTGCGAACGGACCGACGCCTCCCACGAGATGGTGTTCCATCAGCTCGAAGGCATGATGGTGGGCGAGGACGTGTCGGTCGGGAACCTCATCTACTTCATGAAGATCCTCCTCTCGGAGATCTTTAAGCGCGACGTCGAGGTCCGGCTCCGGCCCGGCTTCTTCCCGTTCGTCGAACCCGGCTTCGAGCTCGACATCAAGTGCCTCATCTGCGCGGGTAAGGGCTGCTCCGTCTGTAAGCAGGTCGGCTGGGTCGAACTCCTCCCGTGCGGGATAGTTCACCCGAACGTCCTCCAGGCCGGCGGCATCGACCCCGAGCGATACTCCGGCTTCGCCTTCGGCCTGGGCCTCGACCGCCTCGTGATGATGAAGTACGGCATCGACGACATCCGCTACCTCCATGCCGGAGACCTGCGCTTTAACTCCCAATTCAAATCATTCTAGGAAACACCATGCTCATCTCACTTAACTGGATCAAAGATTTCGTCGACCTCCCGGATCTCCCGCCGAAGGAACTCGCGTCCCGGTTCACGCTCACGACCGCCGAGGTCGAGGACGTCGTGGTCAAGGGCGAGGCCTTGAAGCCGATCCTCTGCGTGGAGATCAAGTCCCACCGGCCCCACCCGGACTCTGATAAGTTGAACCTCGTTACCTTCGACTACGGCCAGGGCCAGCTCAAGGAAGTCGTCTGCGGGGCCCCGAACGTCCGCGTCGGCCTGCGCGTCCCGTACGCGCCGATCGGGACGACGCTCCCGAACGGGATGACCCTCGAGCCGAAGAAGATTCGCGGCGTCCTTTCGGACGGCATGCTTTGCTCCGAGACCGAGCTTGGGCTCGGAGACGGGAAGGCGGGGCTCATGGAGCTGGGCCCGGAGGCGGTCCCCGGATTGCCGCTTCCCGCGTACCTTAAGCTCGAGACCGACGTGGTCCTCGACGTCGACAACAAGTCCCTCACGCATCGTCCAGACCTCTGGGGATATCTGGGCCTCGCCCGCGAGTTCGCGGCTGCCCACCGGAAGCCACTCAAGAACCGCTTCGACGACGCCTGGGCGTCCCGTATCGAAGCGAAGTTTACCGCCGCCGCCGCTCCGGTCACCGTCGAGATCTCCCCGGACTCTTCGTGCCTGGCCTACTACGGCCTCGCTCTCGATATTCCGCGGATGGGCGAAACCCCCGACCACATCCGGTCCCGTCTCGAGGCCGCCGGACTGCGCTCGATCAATCTCATCGTCGACCTATCGAACTACGCGATGGTCGAACTCGGGATCCCGAACCACGTCTTCGACCGCACAAAGATCGCCGGCGGGAAGATCGTCGTCCGCCGGGCCGGGAGCGGCCTCCGGTTCAAAACCCTCGACGAGCAGGAGCGCGAGATCGCCGCGACCGACACGCTCATCATCGACGCGGACAAGCCTCTCGTGATCGCGGGCCTTATGGGGGGCCTTGAGAGCTGCGTCGTACCGGAAACGACCCGGCTCTTCCTCGAGGTCGCGAACTGGGAAGCACCGGAAGTCCGGAAGACCTCCGTCCGCCTTGGCCTCCGCACAGATTCTTCCCAGCGCTACGAGAAGTCCCTCGATTCGAACCAGTGCTACCGGACCCTCCTGCGGCTCGTTGAGCTGATCCTCGAAACCTGCCCGGGAGCGACCGTTGTCGGGGCCCCGGCGAAGTATCTCCGGGAGGACAAGCTCGCCAAGCCCCTGACCCTTTCGATTACCCAAGCGGAGATCACCCGCGCCCTCGGAATGGAAATCCCGCGCGACGCCGTCCGCGACATCTTCGAGCGGCTCGACTTCCGGGTCTCCGAGGCGGGCGGGACCTGCTCGGTCACAGTACCGTCCTACCGGACGACGAAAGACATCAGCGTAAAGGCCGACCTGATCGAAGAGATCGGGCGGATGATCGGCTTCGATAACATCGCGCCCGTCTCACCGCTGCTGCCCGTGAAACCGATCCGGCTCTCGGGGACAAAACAGTTCCACCGGAAGATCCAGGACTTCCTCGTCATGCAGGGGAAGTCCCTCCAGGTCATGACCTACCCCTTGGTCGGCCCCGACCTCCTCGCGCGGGCGCTCTGGCCCGTGACCAACGACTCGCTCGTTCTCGTGAACGCCCTGTCGGTAGATCAGGACCGGATGCGGCCCTCGATGATTCCGTCGGCGATCGAAGTCGCGGCCCACAACCAGAAGCACTACGACGAGTTCGCCTTCTTCGAGCTCGGCCGCAGCTACCTTGGGTTCGAGAAGGAGCGGAGCCAGCTCATCGTCGGCCTGTACTCGAAGGCCGGCAGCCGGTTCGTCGAGCTCGAGAACGTCGTCGAAAAGCTTCTCTCGCTCCTGAGCATCAGCTTCACCTTCGCTCCTTCGAATCCGAAGTTTCCGAACCCGGTCGTGCCGAGCGACTGGAGCGGAGTTCACCCGAACGAGTACGTGAACATCCAGGTCATGGGGAAGTTCGCCGGTGCGATCAACACGATCCATCCGCTTATTCTGAAGAACTTTAAGATGAAGGGGCATCTTTCTCTCGCCTTGATCGATCTCACGGACATCGAAGGCAAGGAAGTCAAAGATAAGACGAAGTACCGGCCGATCTCGAAGTTTCCTTCGTCTTCGTTCGATGTGACGGTGGTCATGAAAAAAGACCTCCCGGCGGCCGCGGCGATCAGCGCTCTCAACACGCTTAAACAGAAGGAGCTCAAATCCAAGGCGATCGTTGATGTTTACCAGATGAACGAGGATCAAAAATCCGTATCGATTCGTTCGGTATTTGAAGATTCGGAGAAAACATTAACCGCGGAAACAATAAAAGATCTTGAACAAAAAATCGTACAAGTCCTTGAAAGAGCGGGGTTCCCTATAAAGTCTTAATTATCAGTTGTTTAGGGGAGGGGTTTTGGAGAAATATTTTTATAAGTTTTCTTCAAAAACCCTTTGACGAACATACCGCGGATACGTATTATCGCAAAACACTTCACTACACGAAAACAA
>JBILTI010000054.1:0-8055 GCA_044371595.1 Bacteriovoracaceae bacterium | reverse complement strand
AGATTTAAATGAAGCCTGGCCCGTCACGTCAACATTTTTACCATTTCGATTCGCCTTCTCTCGATCCTTTATTCACCATTAAGGTCGGGCAGTTTTAAAGCTTTACGGTGGCCGTCAACGGCGTCGACAGGTTAAAACCCGTAGCCGCAGTTCGCCGCGGACCGGATGCGGAACTCCGCCTCCCGCTGGAGCGGAACCGCGGATCCAGCTCGGCGACGTTTTCCGCGCGCTTCTAGAGCTACCGCCGCTCTCCGAAGGTCTGGTCGCCGCCGATCGCGGCCCGGAAGTTATGCTTCCCCGGAAGCGTCCGGTCCCACAGGCCCGTGGAGATCGCCTGGTAACCGCGGAACTTGATCCGGGCCGCGAGGCGGCCCGGGCGATTGAGGTAGACCCGGATCAGGTTGGGGGTATCGGTGACCAGGCAGGTCGTGTTATCGATGTCGACGGAGCAAGGGAACGATGCTCGAGGTAGGTTACGCTGACGGCGGCAAGGCCCATGACGGCGATAAGGGCGTAGGAGAGTCCGAGGAGGGTGCGTTTCATTTTTCGATCCTTTTCGTGGGAGTTTCTCCCGAAGGCAGGTTCCCCGTTTGCCCCCCGTCGCCGGAAAGGATTACGGGGTGTCCAAAGATGCGCCGCTTTGGACGAAAATAAAGGACCGGCGCGGGGCCAGTCCTTTCGTTGGTTGTCTTTGAGGGGGAGCCTAGTAGTAGCGGTAGCCGGCGGCCTGGGCCTCTAGTGCTCTCCGGGGATCGGTCATCGTCGGGTCGCTTGAGCGCTTCCAGATGTACTGGCGCTGATCCATGTTTTGCTCGCCGCTATCGCCGTTTTGAAAGGTCAGCGTCCGGCGCACCTGTTGGCAGTGGAGCGTGACGTGCTGGTTACTCCGCTCGTCGTGGCAGATGCCTCGGCCTTCGCGCTGGACGAGGCCGAGGCAGCCGCTGTTCTCGAACTCTTCGCACGACGGGAAGTCTACTTCTAGGCTGTCGCCGCTGATCTTCGCCCAGAAGTTGTGCTTCCCGGGGAGCGCACTGTCCCAGAGGCCTGTGGAGATGGCCTGGTTGCCTCTGAACTTGATCCGAGCCGCGAGCGGTCCCAGGGTACGGAGGTAGTTTCTTATGTGGTACGGGTTATTGGTGGCGAGGCAGGCGGAATTGTCGATGTCAACGGACACGTCGCTCCGGCGGAGCATGGGGACGATGCTCCGCTGGAGGAAGTAGACGCTCTGAAGGGCCGAGGATCAGTGACCAACGTAGCCAATCTTAAGGGTCCGGGCACCAGGGTTCCGGGCGAGGATGCTTTCGAGATTCTCGTTCTCGGAGACGATGAGCTTCTTGCCGCAGGAGTTGCCGGCGTTCCACATGCGGCAGCCGAGGCGGAAGAAGCCCACCTGGTTACTCGGAGAGGTGCCGGTCAGGCAGACGCAGAGGTCGTTATCTTGTGCGCGGACCTCGGAGGCCATGCCGAGGAACCCAGTGAGCGCGAAGAATCCTTAGGAGAGCGCGAGAAGTGTGTTTTTCATTTATCCCTTCCTGTTAATGACTATTGCTCCTCATTATTGGATAGGTCGGCGCGGGCCTCCAGTGCGCGGGAATGGATTACAGGGCCTGTCCAAGGACTCGACAGCGCGGGAGGGCGGAAACCTCAGAGTGTCAACGCCGTGGACACCGGCGCCCCGCAGCCCCTCGAATCTTCGCCCGCGCCGTTGGCCCGCGGCTTGCGAGGTATCAGGGAAAAAGGAATCCCATGAAAGCCGTCGTCCTGGTTGCCCTCGTCTTCTCCGCCGCCGCCCAGGCCAACCCCGTCCTCTCGGTGAAGGAGCGGCTTCGCCTTCATCTGTGGGTCTATGGTCTCGAGGAGCAGGAGCGGGCGCGGGCCAAGGCGGAGTCGCGGAAACCGCTCCCGGAGGAAGTCGAGCGGGCCCTGCGAAAAATTTAATTAACAACTTTTGCCGGGTTTATAGTATGATCTTCATACTATCCCTTATGATCCAGGCACTAGAACATGAAGCGAATCGCAAATATCGGAAGTTTGCTTAAGAAGATCTACCGGGTCTACAGCATCGAGCTCATCAAAGAGCTCCAGGCGAGCGGCTTCAACGATCTGCGGCCGAGCTTCCTCGAGATCCTCATGTACCTCTCGGAAAACGACGGGCCCTCGATCAAGCTGATCGGCAAGGCCTGCGGCCTCAAGAAGCAGACCATGACGTCCCACCTGAACGAGCTCGAAAAGCGCGGCTACATCAAGCGTGCGCACTCGGAACAGGACAAGCGCGAGCAGCTCGTCTACCTCACCGACTACGGGGAGAAGTTCAAGCTGAACCTCCTCCAGGTGACGAACGACCTCGAGAAGCAGTACACCACGAAGCTCGGAGAAGTGGAACTCGACCGGGTCGAGCTGATGCTCGATAACCTCTACCGGGAGCTCCTCGAGAACCAGAAGAAGGGAAGCCTGCTCTAGGCCGACGTCACTTCCGCGAGCCGGAAGCCCTTCCAGAACTTATAGCCACCAGACACGTTGGCGCAGTTGTAGTACCCTCGCTTGACGAGGAACTCGCAGGCGAGGACCGAGTGCGTTCCGTCTTCGGAGATGACGAGGATCGGCGTCGTCTTGTTGGTGACCTCGAAGAACCGCTCGGCGAACTCGTCCCACGGGATGTGCACGGCCTCGGGGAGCCGCCGCGGCGGGGCGAAGTCGGCGGCGGAGACGTCGAGGAGGATGAAGCTGTAGTCGGGGTCGCAGTAGAGCTTCCAGGCCTTCTCCGGGGTCAGGTCGTGGTACTCCCGGCCCTGGTAGATGTACTCGTCGGAGATCTCCTCGCCGTTCTTCACCCGGATGACATTCGCCCGGTCGACGAGGATCTGCTGCTGGAGCTTCTGCTCGAGGAGGAGGATCCGCTCTTCGAGGTCTCCGATGTGCGACTCGAAGGCCTGGAGCTGAGCGAATATGTTCTTAAACTTTTTGGCCATAAGGTCCCTCTCCCTGAATTCTATCAGAGGGAGGGCCGCCTAAAAGAATGGGTAAATTGTACCGAACTGGATTCGGTTCACGATCATCGTTGTCAGGATTGCCCCGGAGATGAAGACGCAACCCTCGAAGAAGCCGTAGCCCAGGCTCTGCATGTCCGTGTCGATGTGGCCCTCGAGGCCCCGCTCCTCGCCGAGCTTGATCGGGAAGATCCGGACCAGGCCCTTCTTGAAGATCGGGAAGATGATCAGCGACAGGATCGTCTTCAGGAGCACCTGGATGCAGTAGACCGTGATGTCGTAGTGTTCCTGGTCGAAGCAGCTCGCGATCACAAAGCCGGCCCCGAGCGTGAAGCCGCCGTAGGAGAAGCAGAGCGAGAGGTTCTTCTGGATCAGGAGCCGGTTGAACGAGAGCTTGCTGATGAACGTGTAGTACTTCACCGAGAAGCCGACGATCACGAGCATGTAGAGCCAGAGGACGAGGAGGATCACGAGCGAATTCTCGGCCTCGATCATCACGGTCCGCGTGAGGTAGGCGATGACGATCGCGTGGCAGAAGCTGATGAACGCGTAGCTCATGTTCTTTCGCTTCAGGATCTCGTCGGTGTAGTCGAAGTTGTAGAAGACGATCGATTCGACGATGTAGAGCGAGAGGAGGTAGAGGACGATCGCGATCGTCCCCCAGACGGCGAAGTGGAAGATGCTCAGGATGAAGCCGGAGGTCTCGTTGAACGTGATCGACGAGAAGATGATCGCGATCCCGACAACCCGCGAGAAGAGGTGGAGCGTGTCCGCGGCGTTCTCGGCCGGGTGGATCTTCTTCAGCACCTGGCGCTTCACCGTCGGGTAGAAGATCACGTGCGCGTAGCGGTACAGGTAGATCATCAGGCACACGAAGCCGGCGAGGAGGAGGCGGATGACGAGGCGGTCAAAGATTTCGGCCATGGGGGAGTCCTTAGAAGTTTTCCTTGAGGTATTCGATCAGCAGCGTTTTGAGTTCGACCTTCTTCCGGCGCTCGTCCTTGAAGAAGTGCGGGAAGTTCTCCCGGGTCACGCGGCCCTCGGGGCCGAACTCCCCGGCGGGCCCGAAGAAGGGCCGGTTCAGGGAGACGCTGGTCTTCAGCTCCTGGTGGAACTCCTCGTCGGGCCGGAACCGCCCCCAGCCGAGGAAGCGCGGGAAGTTCTTGAACGACTTGTGGAAGCGCCAGCGGACCTCGCCCTTCTTGTTCGGCCGCCATTCGCCGAACTCGCGGTTGTTAAGATAGAGGGACCCCGGCGGGACCGGGAGGAACTCCTCCTTGCCTTCGGCCCGGCGGTAGATCGAGAGGCCGATGTGCGGGAGGTTCTTCCGGGCGAACTCCTTGCTCGTCCGGACGATCAGCTCCTCGACCGTGTCGTAGCCGGAGATGATCCGGTACTTCTGGTAGTAGGTCTTGATCAGGAACCCGGTCGCGTGCGTGTCCACGAGGATGACCGTCGTCATGGGCCCCTCAATGAGCCGGGAGAAGCCCCGCTCGTTCTGGAGGTAGTGGACGCCGATCTCCGACGGGGAGAGGGCCTTGGCGAGGCCCAGGTACAGGATCACGAGGACGGAGTAGAGGAAGAACTTGTACATGCTAGGCCTGGATGATCTTCAGGATCGCCGCCTGCCGGGCCGGGGCCAGGGCGTCGAAGTCGCAGTGGATCCGGTTCACCGCGTGCGACTGGCTGTACTTCGCGAAGAGATCCGTCGCTTCCTGGATGTTCTTGATCGTCCTGTGTCCGCCCCCGAGCGACGACTCGCGGAGCACCTTCATCGGATAGATGTCCTGCGGGGCGCTCGCGCTGTAGTACTTCGACAGCCGGCCCGTGGAGGAGCACTTGATGTAGTCGACGCCCGCGTCCTTGAGGTAAGCCTCTAGTTCGGCCATCTGGTCGAGGTGGACGGTCCCGAAGGTCTCGAGGATCTTCTTCGGGATGTTGTTCATCACGATCCGGTGCGCCCACTCGTCCTTCGACTTCCGGAGCACCCGGTAGAGGAACGCGTCGTCGTGCTCGAGGTAGGCCTCGATGTCCGCGGGGATCGCATACTCGGCCCGGCCCGCGCCGTCGAAGTAGCGCTGGAGCATCTGCTCGAGGCAGACGGCCCGGTAGTGGAAGTAGACCATCATGAACATGTGGAACCGCGAGAGGAGGAAGTCGTCGAACGTCGAGATCGCCCGCTCGGAGATCCCGAGGTAGGCCTCGCCGCCCTCGACGCAGGTCTTGAGGTTGTCGACGATCCAGTCGAGGTCGAACTTCCCGTAGCTCACGCCGCAGAAGTAGCTGTCCCTGAGGAGGTAGTCCATGCGGTCGCAGTCCATCTCGCTCGAGACGAGCTGGTGCATGAGCGGGAAGTAGTTGACGCCGGCGACGGTGAAGTACGCCGGTTTCGCCGTCTTGCCGACGACGAGCTCAGCGATCGCCGTCGGGTCGATACCAAACTCGCGGGTGACGCCGCGGAAGGCGTCGGTGAACGACGAGTCGACGATCGACTTGATCGTGTAGTCTTCGTGCGTCGCCTGGCGCTCGCGGTTCACGAACTGCGGCGGGAGCCGGAGCGCGCTCACCGACGGCATCACCGACTCAGTCGAGTGGCTGAGCGGCGCGTGGCCGATGTCGTGGAGGAGGCAGCCGAGCCGCAGGCTCTCGCGCAGGCGCTGGACCTCGCGCGAGCTTTGCTCCTTGAAGAGACCGTTGAACACGAGCGTTGCGATGTGCATCACCCCGATCGAGTGGAGGTACCGGGTGTGGGTGGCGCCGGGGAAGACATACTCGGAGAACCCGAGCTGCTTGATGTTCCGGAGCCGCTGGAAGAACGGGTGCTCGAGGATTTCGATCTCGGCGTCGTGGATGGCGATCGATCCGTGGACCGGATCCCTAATTTCCACGTGCCGCGTCCCCGCCGTGCGCTAGTTCCTTCGCGTAGTTGTGGAGCCAGGCCGAGATGTCCCGCGACTCGTGCATCGGTTTGCCGTCGATGAAGAGGCACGGAACGGTTCCCCGGCCCGTCGCCTTGATCAAGGCTTCCTTGTAGTGCGGATTATCGTTCACGTCGTAGTACGTGACGCTGCTCTCAAGGCCCGTCACCCGGAGGGCCTGTTCCACGATCTGGCAGAAGGGGCACTGGGGAAAGAAATAAAGTTCTAGCTTTTTCATACATACCTCTCAAACAAAAATGGCTCCTCGCGGAGCCATTTATCGATTCGACCTAGTAATCGTCGTCTTCGTCTTCTTCGTCCTCGTCGGACTTTTTCTTCGGACCCTTCACGTACTCGACGTCCTCGTCGAGGTCGTCGTCTTCGTCTTCTTCTTCCGGAGAGTCGAGGCCCTCTTCGTAGCCCCAGCCGTAGCCGTAGCTGCCTTCCTCGTCTTCGTCGGCGGCCGCGTCGGCGGGCTTGGCCTCGCCCTCTTCTTCGTCGTCGGCGTCGAACTCGGCGTCGAAGTCATCGGTCAGCGAGTCGGCGGTGTAGTCATCGTTAAAGTTCGCGGCCGCGTGGGCGGGCGTCTTCCCGAGAACGACCTCGGGAACGACGGCCTTCTTGTCCTTCGCCGGCTTCGACGCCGCCTTCGGGGCGGCCTTCGGGGCGGCCTTCGCCGTCGCCTTCGGGGCGGCCTTCGCCGTCGCCTTCGGGGCGACCTTCGCCGCCGGAGCTTTCTTCGGAGCCGCAACCTTCTTCGCCGGGGTTGCCTTCTTCGTCACCTTCTTCGCTGGTTTCTTCGTGGTCACCGCCTTCTTCGCGGGTGCCTTCTTCGCGGCCTTCTTCGGCGCCGCGGTCTTCTTCGCCGTTACTTTCTTCGCCGCTTTCTTAGGGGCGGTTTTCTTGGCGGCCTTGGCGGGCGCCTTCTTTGTTACTTTTTTGGTCTTTTTCGTGGCCACAAAAGATCCTTTTGAAGAGTGGGAGTGTGTATAAGACTCCACTATTATAGGGCCCCGCCGGGGCCCTTATCAAGAGGCGAAATATTAATACTTAATAGAGGAAAGATCCGCTCCCATCGTATCGAGCGCGTTCCGGAACGCGGTCTGCTTGGCATCGTCTCCGGCGCCCGTTGGGTTGATCGCGCCCTCGGAGTGGATGAGGAAGGTAGAGTTGTCGTAGCGAGGGCCACCGCCGGCCTGCACCGAATCAAGGGTGACGAACTTCGTTGAGTAGAAGTTTCGACGCATTTTGTCACTTATGTCCGGTGTGAGCGGACTGACGAACGAGCCGTCGAAGTCCGCCCCGGTAAAGGGGCCCGGCATGTAGGCCGTGAGGAGCCGGAGGTTGTCGACGTTCTTGTTGTACGAGTACTCCATCCGGTAGTAGGTCGGGTCGTAGGCGGCGGCGGCGGCGAGGTTCCCGGAGAAATACTCCTGCAGGAGGGTCCCGAGCGGTTTCGGGCAACCCTCGGGGTTGGCCGGGGCGAGGTTCGGCCTCACCGGGCCGCCGTAGTAGAAGTATAGGAAGCGGCCCGAGAGGCTCGCGCACGACGCCGGCATGAGCGTGATGTCGTTCGCATCGAAGTCGATGTCGGAGATCCCCTTCGCGGAGGTGATCACTCCCTGCGCCGCCCCCTGGGCCCCGCCGGCGAGGTTGTCTTTCTCCTTGAAGACCGCGAGCGCCGCCTTGTTCATCGCCATCTTGTACTTGGTCATCCCCGTCTCCTGGGCGCCCATGAACTCGTAGATGGCCGCGAGGACTTCCTGGGCGGAGTTGTAGAGGACGTCGACCTGGTCGTTCGCCTTAAAGAGCGGGGCGTAGATCCGGGCCCGGTAGACGTCGATCCCGTTCTTGCTCACGGGCCCCTCTTCGTCGCTGATGAAGCCGAAGGAGTCGAGACCGGTACCGAGGTTCAGGGCGTCGTTCGGCGTCGGGATGAGGTAGTTGGCCGCTTCGTAGAGGGTCGGCGCCTTGATGCGGGCGAGCTCGGCGTCGAGGTCGGCGGGGGAGATCGTCGGGCTCAGGGCCGTGCCCTTGAACTTCTTGAACTGGTGCTTGGCGTAGAGGCCTACCGGCTGCTCCGTCGACGGGTTCTTCGCGTCGATGATGTGGATCCGCTCGGTCGCAAGGCTGTAGCCGGTGGTCCGGAA
>JBILTI010000068.1:0-7386 GCA_044371595.1 Bacteriovoracaceae bacterium | reverse complement strand
CGCGTCGGCACCAACTCGTCCGGCCACAGCACCGGGAACCTCTACGCGGTCGTGGGCGAGATCCTCCTCTACGTCCGGAAGAAGTTCGGCGACGAAGTGATGGAGATGGTCGCCGACTCGCGCCGGCAAGCGATCGACCAGGTGGCCGAGAACGTCGCGAAGTACCAGATCGACTGCGACTTCAAGCGCGTGAACTACAACTACTACTCGACGCTCTCCCAGAACCGGACGAAGATCGAGAAGGCCTTCGAGGCGGCCCGGAAGATCGGCCTCGAACCCTTCTGGAATTCGCTGCCGGAGACCGGTTTCGACGTGAAGAAGGGGATGACTATCGCCGACGCGTCGGCGCAGTTCAACCCGCTCCGCTACGTCCAGGGCCTCGCTAAGTCGATCGAAGGGCCCGACTGCCAGATCTTCGAGAACACGGAGATCGCCGAGATCCACGAGGTGCGCGCCGGCGTCACACTCCGCACCAGCCGAGGCGTCGCGATCCGCGCCGACCAGGTCATCCACGCCACGCACTCGCCCAAGGGGATCATGACCTTCCACACCGAGCTCGGGCCCTATCGGGAGTACGGCGTCGCGTGCCGGATCGACGGCGCCTTCCCCGAGGGCATCTACTTCGGCTACTTCCACCCGGGGGGCGTCACCTCGACCCGGATCTACGAGCGAAACGGAGAGCGCTACCTCATCGCCGTCGGGGAGCCGCACAAGGTGGGGCACGGGGACTCCTCCTACCACCTCCAGCGGCTCGAAAACTTCGTCCGCGGGCACTTTGACGGGCGGGAGATTACGCACCGGTGGGGGGCCCAGAACTACAAGGCGACGGACTCCCTGCCTTACATCGGCCCGAAGAGCGACGGCTCGAACGTCTACGTCGGGACCGGGTTCTCGAGCCACGGCCTCACCTACGGGACCGTCGCGGGCCGGGTGCTGGCGGACCAGATCCTGGGCCTCGATAACCCGTACTCGGAGATCTACCGGCCTTCGCGCTTCACCCCGTTCAAGTCGGCGCCGAATTTTTTCAAGGAGAACATCGATGTCGTTTACCAGTTCGTAAAGGACTACCTCACGTCCGACACCCGCTCCTACAACGACGTGAAGGTCGGCGAGGGCCGGGTCGTCGAGGACGGGGGGCACAAGCTCGCGGTTTACCGGAACGAGCACGAGGGCCTCGAGGTCTGCTCGGCGGTCTGCACGCACATGGGCTGCATCGTCCACTGGAATCGCGCCGAGCGGAGCTGGGACTGCCCGTGCCACGGAAGCCGCTTCAGCACCGCCGGGGCCGTCCTCGAGGGGCCCGCGCTCAAGGGCCTAGCGACGCTCGATGAACTCACCGGCGTCCGCGGCGCCGCCTACGGCAACAACGTGAGCGGCGAGACGCCGGACCTATGCGACGACGACCGCCGGACGGACCAGCAGCACGTCATGAGCGAGGAGGAGATGATCGACCAGGCGAGCATCGAGAGCTTCCCGGCGAGCGACCCGCCGGGCTACCGGTCCCGCTCTGCCATCGACGGCCGCGACCACGGCCGGAGCCTTGAGGGATCCTGAAATTTCCGACAATTTCCTACCGGGGGCCCGTAACTGTGATACAAGAACCCCGCGACCGTTCGCAAACACAAAGGAATCCACACATGGACTACGAGCTTTACTGGGACAACGAGGTCGTCACGGATAACGACGAGACGATCGCCCGTCTCGAAGCCGAGATCACCGAGTCCAAGGCCCTCCTCGCGCAGCTCTCCGCCGGCGACGACATCTTCTAGGCCTTGAGCACCAGGCAGCACTGCCGCTGGAGCGCCCCAAACACATCCTCCGGCAGCTCGGTCTCGAGCGAGATGCCGCACTTCAGGTCGATCGAGTCCTTGAAGCGCTTCTCGAAGCTGTAGATCACGTTCCCGAAGATCTCGTCCTCCCCGAGGGACATCAGGCCGATCTCGCGGAGCCAGATGTGGTCGTTCTTCAGGAGCCCGTCGACCTCGGCGTTGACGAGGAGAATTCCGAGGCCTTTGCGTGACACGTCCACCAGCTGCACCTCCCCAGCGAAGGAGACGCCGCGCTTCTCGACGCGGCGGAGGTCGGCACTGACCTTCGTCGTGAGGGGAAAGGCGTAGCGCTCGTTGTCCCGGATCGCGATCGCCCGGGCCTCGCGCGGGACCTTGCTGATCAGGAGGTCGCCGTCCAGCGAGAACTGCTGCGGCCCGAGGTAGAAGGAGAGGTTCCGGTAGCTCAGGTGGATCTCCACCGGCAGTTTGCGCTCGATCAACACGTCGCACCCGAGCTTTATATAGAGCGTCTCCCGGTTCACCGCGATGTTCGTGATGCTCGCGGTCCTCCCGCTCACGGCCGACGGCTGGGTGACGCTGCCACCGAAGAGCGATGCCTTTTCGATAAGGGACGGGATCTGGAACGACGGGAGGGGGAGTAGTGGCTGGTGCATGATGAACACATCCTGTTAGGGTAAGTTTCCCTTCTGGATGTGTTTGATCGACACTCGTCCGAAAAAAAATTTAAGGAACCATTAGAAGCTTAAGATTTCTACCCCCTTAGGCCAAACAATTTCCGGTCGAGGGAGTAGCGGCCCGGGCCCAACATGAGGAGCATCAGGGTGACGAGGAGGTACGTCGTTGCGGGCTCGAACGAGGGCCCGCCCTTGGCCACGAACGGGTGCCTGAGAACGACGGCGTGGAAGTACATCGCGACCAACATGGTGACGACGAGGCCCGCGGAGGCCAGGTTGGAGACGAGACCCAGGATCAGGGCCAGGCCGCCGCCGAACTCGGCGAGCGCCGCGAGCGCCTGCAACACGCCGGGAAACACGTCGCCGGGCATCCAACCGAAGGGGTTCACGATCTTGTCCTTTCCGTGCAGCACGAAGGCGACGCCGGTCATGACGCGGACGAAGAGGAGGGTGCGGTCGACGGAGGCACTCTGGGTTCTGACGACGAAGAAGTTTTTCATACCTCCATGCTTACGCGGCGGAGACCTCTGGTCAAGGATTATGATGATGCCCGCCCCCTACCCTGGGGGCCCCGCGCGGACTACACTCGAGGGGCACATGGAGGTCTCCGATGAAGTCCCCGTTCCGCGTCTTCCTCTTCCTCGTCCTTACGATCTTCGCCGGCTGCGCGATGCTTAACCCCGAGGAGAAGGAGATCGACGCCTACGCGCTCCAGGCCTACAAGGACATGAGAACCAAGGCGAAGATCTCGAACAACGCCGAATGGACAGCAATGCTCAACCGCGTCGCCCTGCGGATCGCGAAGGCTTCGGGCGAGGACTTCGAGTGGGAGTGGATGCTGATCGATAGCCCCGAGGTGAACGCCTGGTGCATGCCGGGCGGGAAGATGGCGGTCTACACCGGCATCATGCCGGTCCTGAAGACCGAGGCGGCACTGGCGGCGGTGCTCGGCCACGAGGTCGCTCACGCGACGAAGCGCCACGGAAAGCAGCGGTACGCCCGCGCAATCCGCGGCAACCTCGCGGGCCTCGTGATCGGCGCGGCGACGGTCGTCGGCGGCCAGCTTCTCTGTAAGTCCGAATCCTGCCGGATGCTCACGGGGCTCGGCGGGGCCGCGGCCGGGTTCGCGATCGCCTTCTTCGACCGGAAGTTCTCCCGCTCCGACGAGACCGAGGCGGACAAGGCGGGGCAGCTGTTTATGGCGAAGGCCGGCTACGACCCGCGGGAAGCGGCGCCGCTCTGGGATCGCATGGGCAAGGCGGCCGGCCCGGGCCCGGCGCCGCCGGAGATCCTCTCGACGCATCCGGCGAACGAAACGCGCAGGGCGAACCTGACGAAGTGGTTACCGGAGGCGATGGAGGCCTACTCGAAGGCGCCGAAGAAGTACGGGATCGGGGAGAGCATCTAGATCGCCCGCTGGGACATGGCCTTCGATTCCTTCACCCGATCGATCACCAGCTGAAAGCCGATTCCGTTACTGCTCTTTCCGCGGATCGTTACGGTCTCTTCTTTCTTATTCTCGAGGAGGATCCACCGCTGGATCACCTTCCGTGGCGGAATGACGAACGGGCGGAAGATGTGCCGATCGGGGAACGCTCTCTGAAACTCCGTCCGGCGCTTCGAATCCTGGAAGTCCATGATCACGGAACCGCTGAGGGCGCCGATGGCAACGAGCGCACCGACTTCGGCCGTCGGTTGATGCTGTGAAGCTCCGGTGACGACCGCGCCGCCGACGGCGACGGTCGCGAGGGCGAGGTTCCAGTTATAGTCCGAGACCCGCCGCTCGAGCATCTGAGCGTCGATCCACGCCGCGATTCGATCTCCCACGAGGACCTCGATGTTCTTTCCCTCTTCGAGCGTCGCGCCGTCGAACTCGAGCCAGTCGTCGGTCTCGTTCTTGAGCGAGATCTGTAGCATCTTGATCCGCTTGTCGCTCAGGACGTTGTCCTCCTCGACCGTCGCGGTGATCGAAGGTGAACCGGAGTCCACGCGCTTTCCGGGCATCGTCGAGGCGCAGGAGGAGATAAAGAAAGTGATGAAGAGGAAGTTCGCGAGTTTCATGGGTATCCTTTGGCCGGAGCCTGGTTCTCTACCGCCGCCGGTTCTGTTCGCGGAGTTTTTCGTTGAGTTTCTTCAGGTTCTCCTGCCAGTTCCCGTCCCGCTCCTCGCGGGGAGAGTCCTTCCCCGGAGACGCGGTAGTTTTGTCCTCGGGGGCCGTGGAATCGATGCCGAGGCCTTCGAGCGAAGAGAACGAAAGGAAGGGCCTGATCTGCGCGTCCTCGTCGATGCCGCGGGCCTCGAGGGCGGCGAACTCGTCCGGCGCGAGCTTTTCTTCCTTCCGGGCGGTCTTCGTCTGTGATTCGTTGTAGACGAGCGTAAGCCGGTCGCCGCGGCCCAGCGTCGTCGTGCCCTGGGCGTGGTCGGTCACCGCTGCCTCTCCTGAGAGGAGGGCGTAGTCGGCGACGTAGAGGGATCCGTTAACCCGGTGGTTCATGAGGATATAGGTTCCGCGGATTCCCATGCTGCTGTAGCGGGACTTGAAGATGACGTCGCCGGGCTTCGCCTTGTTCTTGACGTCGCCGGTGAGCTGGCCCTTGATCAGCGTCACGACGATCTTCCGGTTGCCCTTGTCCATGAAGTCGAACTCGTCGAGCTTGAGCTCGCTCGAAGCGCCCACGGTGACAATCGTGTCGTCGACGAGCTGGACCTTCGCGAACGACTTCTCCGCGGTCACGATGACGTCGGACTTCCGGAAGCGCTCCCCGGCGGATACCGGAGTCGTTCCTTCCGGAGTCGTCTTGAAGACCTTGCCTCTCATGAGCTTCAGCTGGCCCGCGAAGGCGGGGACGGCGCGGCCCTTATCCTTATCGAAGACGAAGTCCTGGGCGAGGGCGGTCACGGTGAGGGAAAGCAGTAGAAGATATGTCATGCATCCAGCGTAGGGAAAAACGCCGCGAAACGCAACGCTGGCGTTGGGGGACAACGGAATTAACGGAACCGGGCCAAGGCCTCGGGAACTCCCGGGTAGCCGTCGGCGTACCACTGCCACCAGCTGAGGATCATGAGCAGGTGGCCCGCGAAGATACAGAAGTGGCTCCACATCTCGATCCGGTCGGAGAGGCCCGCAAGGTAGCGACGCCAGTGGAGCGCTTCGTCGATCACGCTGTAGAAGATCGAGAGGATCACCATCACCAGCGCCGGGATCCGGAGGCCCATGGGAAAGAAGCCGGCGAGACACAGGAGGAGGCAGCTCGCGACGCCGGCGAAGATCGTAATGTGGTGGACCAGGGCCTCGCCGCGCTGGAGCTCGGCCTTGTAGACGGTCCGATGACCGATCGTGTCGAAGGCGATCGCCCCGACGAAGACCAGCGTCCCGACCGGGACGTTCCACACGTAGGCCGGGAACGGGGCGCCGGCGGCGTAGCCGAAGAAAACGAGCCCGCCGGTGGCGAGGAAGAGGCCCGACATGAGGCCCACCCAGGCGACGTAGCTCACCCAGTCGGCGCCGTCGAACTCGCGGACCCGAGAAACGTAGACCGCGGCCTCGCGGAGGAAGCTCGGGCTACTCATAGGGACACCAGAGCTGCGTGATGGGAACCGGCGCCGCCCACCGGTGAAACCGGTCCGGGAGCGACCGGAGCACGAGGAGGAGCGCCCGGAGCATCAGGAGGAGCTTTTCCGGAAACGTGACCACGGTCCGCCCGTAGAGCGCGGCCGGGCCCCGGCGCCGGATCTTTACGCCGATCTGCCGGTAGAAGAGGGCGGCGAGTGTGATGACGAACGCGGCCCGGAACGGAAGATCCCGCGTGCCGTCGAGACCGATCTCGTAGTGCGTCTCCGCGCGGTCGAGGAGCCGGAGGACCACGCGGTAGAGGGCACCGCCGTCGGCCCAGAGTGCCTCCGGATCGACCCGCTCGGCCTGGAGGTCCTCGAGGGGCAGGTAGCGGCGGCCGTGCTCGAAGTCCTCCTGGACGTCCCGGGCGATGTTCGTCAGCTGCAGCGCCATCCCGAGGTGGGCCGCCTTTTCCAGCGCCTCGATCCGAAAGAGGCCCATCACGTAGCAGAGCATGAGGCCCACCGTGCTCGCGACCCGGTAGCAATAGAACTCGAGCTCCCGGAGCGTCTTGTAGGTCGTTCCGGTGGCGTCCATTTCCATGCCGTTCAAGAGCTCGAGGGGATAGTAGCTCGGGATGCCGTGTCTGTCCGCCACGGCGGCGAGCGACCGGAACGCCGGGGCCGGGGCGGCAGCGCTTCCGTCGAGGGCCTCGATCGTTTCCCGGCGGAGCTCGGAAACCGTCGCGGGGCCCCCGCCGCCGCCGTCGACCGCGTTGTCGCAGTGGCGGCACCAGTGGTAGATCTCGGTCGCGGCGATCCACTCGCGGCGGGAGAAGAAGAGTCCCGCGAGCGCAAAGGTCTTCGACCCCTGGCGGATCGCGGCGGCGGCGGTCGCTTCGCTAGACATGGGCGAAGTCCTCCAGCATGAGGCCCACCGTGGCCTTAGCCGAGTTCACGACGCCGGGGACCCCGGCCCCGGGATGCGTTCCCGCGCCGACGAAGTAGAGGCCCTTGATCTCCCGGTCTCGGTTCTGCGTCCGGAAGAAGGCGCTCTGAGTGAGGATCGGCTCGAGGGAGAACGCGGACCCGTGGTGGGCGTTGAGCTCGGTCTCGAAGTCCCGCGGCGTAAAGATCCGCCGGGTCACGAGGTTCTCGCGCAGGTCCGGGAGGTAGCGCTCCTCGAGGTAGGCGAGGATCTTGTCCGCGTAGCGCGGGCCCTCGACCGCCCAGTCGACCGTCGAGTGCTCGAGGTTCGGCACCGGCGCCAGGACGTAGAAGGCCTCGTGCTCCGGCGGGGCTAGGTTCGGATCCGTGCGCGTCGGCGCGTGGAGGTAGAGGGAGAAGTCGTCGGAGAGGCTGCCCTTGTG
>JBILTI010000053.1:0-8115 GCA_044371595.1 Bacteriovoracaceae bacterium | reverse complement strand
TTTGACAATGCCGTCGCTGACTTTTCTCTCCCCGTTCGAGCTCGTATGCTTCGCCGTCCCGGTGCTCACGTATTTTTTGCTCCAGCGGCGGTCGTTGCCCGCGGAGCTTCGCCTCTTCCTCCTGACCGGAAATCTGTTCCTCTTCGCCGCCGGCGTTAACGCCGTCCTTGTCCGGCCCTACCACTTCGACGAGCTCTTTCGATGGGAGCTCCTGTTGAACCTGTCGACCCCGCCGCTACTGACGGTCCTCGTTCTCCCGGTGTACCTCGTTTTCCGGTTCTCGTCCCGGATCCGCGGGCCCCTGGCACTCGCGGCGGCGCTGACGCTTGTCACCTTCGGCTCCTGGCACCTCGTCCTCCTCAGCGAAGAGCGGATCATCCGGAAAGAGACGGACCTCGCGTCCGACGCCTACGTCTCCCTCCTCGAGAAGTCCCTGGAGGAGAAGGCGCTGATTCTGATCCGGATGGTTCGCCGCTGGGAGGTCTCCGGCGGGACTCCGCAACGGACCTGGCGGCAGGACGCGAGCGCCTACCATCAACACTTCGACGGCCACGCCGGGATCGCCTACGCCGATCGCGACGCCGTCGTCCGCTGGGCCGAACCCTACGAGTACAACCGCCAGGCCCTTGGCTTTAGCCTCCGTACGGAGCCGCTGCGCTGGGAGGCCGTCGAACGCGCGGTCCGGAGCCGGGCGCCGGAGATCACGCGCACGCTTTCGCTCAAGATCGGGGGCCTCGGATTTCTCCAGATCACGCCGATCTTTAAGCGCGGCGCCGTCGACGGCTACATCTTTGCGGTTGTCAAGTACGAGCAGTTCTTCGACTCGATCTTCAAGGGGAAGTCGTTCGACGTGGCCGTCTTCGAAGGTTCGCGGCGGATCTACTTCACCGGCGGCGACGCCCGCTCACCCTGGGCGGTGACGAAGGTCTACCGGAGCGGGCCCGTGCACTGGCACTTCTCCTTCTCGCCGAAGGAGCAGCTGATTCATAACTTTACCACTCCGTATCCCGTCGTCACCCTCCTGGTCGGCGTCCTCCTCTCCGTCTTCATCCCCCAGCTGGTGCTGGCGTTCCTGATGTCCCGGGAGCAGCAGGCGATCCTGACGCTGGAGAAAACGCGGGCCGAGCGTGCGGCGGAGGCGAAGGCCCTCTTTCTCGCGAACATGAGCCACGAGATCCGGACGCCGCTGAGCGGGATCATCGGTCTCACGCAGCTGCTCGAAGAGATGGACCTTTCGCCGGAACAGCGGGACCACGTTCTCAGCATCAAGTCCTCGTCGGGCGCGCTCCTTACCATCCTCAATGACATCCTCGACTTCAGCAAGATCGACGCCGGCATGATTACCCTCGAGGAGATCGCCTTCGATCTCCGAACCGCGGTTGACGACGTGATCAAGGTCTTCCAGGTCCTCGCCGCCGCGAAGGGCATCCGGCTTTCGCTCGCCTGGGACGAGGCCGCTCCGCGGATCGCGACCGGCGACCCGGTTCGCTTCCGGCAGATCCTGAACAACCTCGTCCATAACGCCATCAAGTTCTCCGGCGGAGGATCGGTCCAGGTCCGGGGTCGCTACGAGACGACTCCCCCGCGCTACCTCTTTGAGGTGGAAGACACGGGCCCGGGGATCACCGCCGAACAGCAGGCGAAGCTCTTCAAGAAATTCTCCCAGGCCGACGCCGCCACCTCGCGGCGCTACGGAGGAACGGGGCTCGGGCTATTTATCGCGAAGGAACTCGTGGCGCTTCAGAAGGGAGAGATCGGCGTCCGGAGCGACGTCGGCGTGGGTTCGGTCTTCTGGTTCTCGCTCCCGCTAGCTCCCGCCGAGGCGCTTCCGGTCGCCGGCGGAGCCCCGGTGCTGTCCGTCCGCCGGGGGCTCCGCATCCTGGTAGCGGAAGACGGACTGATCAACCAGAAGATCGTGCTTGCGACGCTGGGAAAACTGGGTCACTCGGCGGTGGTCGCAAGGACCGGTTTCGAGGCCCTGCGGGCGATCGACGCCGAAGCCTTCGACGTCGTCCTCATGGACTGGCAGATGCCGGACATGGACGGCTTCGAGGCCACGCGCCGGATCCGCGAGAACGGGGACCCGGCAAAACGGCGGACGCCGATCGTGGCGATGACGGCGAACGCGCTCCAGGGGGACCGCGAACTCTGCCTCGCGGCGGGGATGGACGACTACCTCGCGAAGCCGTTTAACATCTCCGAGCTCGCCACCGTCATCGATCGGGTGACGGCGGGGCTGGTCTGAGGCTTCGGGAACTCACGACTCCGCGAAGAACTCGGCCCGCAGGAACTTCTTCCGAAGAACGAGCCGCGGCGCCGGAGCAGTAGGTAGTCCTTCCCCTGCGAAACGGGTCCTATGTCCGCGAGCGGTATCACGATTTCTCAGAGGCCCCGCTCGGTCGCTCGCCAGAAAGCGGGGTTCCCGAGGAGGAGGACGGCGGGGACCGTGAGCTCCCGGTCGGTGATCCGGAGAGTAAGCGGCCCGGACCCGGCCGCGACGAGCCGGTTCCGCTCGCTCAGGTGGAACTGCAGCGCCATCTTGAGGAAGCGCTCCTTGTCCCCGGCCACGAGCCAGAGGTTGAGCAGGACGAAGAGATAGATCGGCAGCAGGACCAGGGGGGCCAGCGGAAGGAGCCGGATCCGTCGTTCGCAGTCGTCGATCAGGTCCCGCGTTAGGTCGGCTTCGAAGTGTTACATGCGATCGCTGTTTAAAAGTTGGCCGGCCTTGGTAAGACTTTTCTCGCCGGTCCCGCGTCGCCGGCAGAATACCCTATAATGGTCTTCATGAAGAAACTATTGCGCCTCCTCCCGGTCTTCCTCGTCTCCTCGGTCGCCGTCGCCGCCTACGAGGACCACTTCCCTGCCTACTTCGAGTACTGCACTGGGACCCGCTGGATGCTCCAGACCGGAGAAAAGGGCGGCTCGCCGGGCCACGGCTTCACCTACATCCACGGCCTCTGCAAGGACTACCGGTCGGACTATCCGCGGGTCCTCCCCTGCGCCGAGGTCCCCGCAGAGCTTCGCATGAAACATCCGCACGACGGGGTCGGCATCTCCCTCGATAAGAACTTCACGAACGTCATGTGGGTCGCGGTCCCGGGCCGGGACTTCATGATCAACGGAAACAAGGCCCCGCAGCCGATCAATCGGGCGCAGATCGACGATCACCTCGCCGAAGTGACCCGGCTCCGGATCTTCGACGGCGTCCGGTCGAAGTCCGACGCGCTCAAGGCCCACACCATCGGCACTTCGGAGTACCTCTCCGCGATCGCCCTCGATACGCTCGGCACAGACCATGCGGTCAACTGGGCCCGGAAGCTCCACTGCGTCTCCGTCCCCGTTCCGGCGGCGTCCCTCGGGAAGATGGCAGACTTCCTCAACGCCGCCAACGAACAGTTCCGCGGTGATCGCGAGTACGAGTGGTCGAAGCTCAGCAACAACTGCGTCCACGTCTCGATCAACCAGTCAGCCGCGCTCGGCATCAATAAGCCGATCAAGGTCGACCAGAAGTTCCTCCGGAAGCTCACGAACATGGCCCTACCAGCGAACGGTTTTCTCATGTACGCCGATCGGACCGTCCTCGCCCGGACGCCGAGCCTTCGGAAGCTCCGGAAGGCGCTCCCGGAGAAGGGGTTTTACCCGGTCCAGGTCGGGGCGCTCCTCCGGTCCTACGACGCGTTCCCTTCGGGCGGGTACTTTAAAACCGACGATCTCTCGGTGCTGACGGCGCCGCGGATCGCAACCCCGTGGAAGCTCCTCTCTACGCCGGAGAAGTATGAAGAAAAATACATGACTCCGGCGAACACCGAGCTGAAGGCAAACGCCGAGCTGTGGGTCGGCCGCTATCAGCGACTGCTGGACCGGCTTGATCCGTCGGATAAGGGGTCCGCGGTCGAGGACTATCTCCGTCAGCAACTTGAGAAGGCCAAAAAGATCGCAACCGAGGGATAGCGCTCCCCGGCATCCCTTTACAACCCTTTTCAAGATGACTAGTATCTTGATCGGCAGTCTGTCTCAGATGAGCACTTCGCCGTAAACCCCGCCAGGCCAGGAATGGAGCAACGGTAGCGGTTTGGAGTGTTGTGTTTGAGTTCAGGCTGCTGTTAAACTTACCCTATGAAACTTCTCTTCTTAAGCCTCCTTCTTCTCGTCACCGCGTGTACTCACCGCCGCGACCTGTTCTTCCAAAAAGATGTGTGTTTCCTCCTCTTCGACCTGAAGGCTAATCGGTTCACCGAAATCTACAACGAACGCCGCTGCGACGATCGCTACGCGCCGGTTTCCCTCTTCGAGATCCCGCTGGCCGTGATCGCCTTCGACGCCGGAGTCGTTAAGCGAGAGGACGACGTGGTTTATAAATGGAACGGCGTCCCGCACCCGTGGAAGCCGAAGAATCGGGACTACACCGTCGAGCTCTGGATGCGGGACAATGCGGGTTGGTTGACGCAGGACCTCGCGGAAAAGATCGGGGTTCAGAAGATCCAGGAGTACCTCGCGAAGTTCGAGTACGGTAACCAGGACATGACGGGCGGTGTTAGGTTCGCGTGGTTTACGCCGAACCCCTACATCAAGGATGTCTATAAGAATAGCCTCCGCCTGACGGCCTTTGAGAAGCTGCGGTTCATGAAAAATCTCTGGCGGAATGAGCTCCCCGTGACGCAAGTCGCGCAGGAGAAGGCGCGGAACCTGATGCGCGTCGAGACCCTCGCTTCGGGCGACGTCCTGACGTACAAATACGCCCAGGGCTTTACCGATACGGGCTTCGATCAGCGGCTGGGCTGGTTCGTCGGGCACCTCGTTCACAAGGGGTCGCCGTACCTCGTGGTGCTGAACTTTCACGACCGGACACACGCGAAGGGCCGCAAGCACGCGGGCGAAGAGGCGACCGAACTGGCGCTGAAGTATCTGCGCGAGAAGCACTTCGGGGAGCGTCGGTAACGGCGATAAAATTTGTCGAATCTTTTAAGTTCTTACATCATTTTTTTTTCACCGATCCCTAGCAGCTGCGCCATGACTTCCTGTCTCCGCTCCCCTAAGGTGCAGCTCTCAAATCGTTAAATTTTGGAGAGTTATGGCCTATCAAGTGCTGGCCAGGAAATGGCGGCCAAAGCAATTCGAAGAAGTTGTTGGCCAGGGCCATGTTACCCGGACCCTGCAAAACGCAATCAAGCAAGACAAGCTTGCGCACGCGTACCTCTTCACGGGAACGAGAGGCGTCGGCAAGACGTCCATCGCCCGGCTCTTCGCCAAGGCAATCCGCTGCGAGAATCGGAAGGCCGACTTCAACCCGTGCCTCGTGTGCCCCTCCTGCCGTGACATCGACTCCGGGAGCTCGATGGACTACACGGAGATCGACGGCGCGTCCAACAACAGCGTGGACGACGTCCGGGCGCTGATCGAGAACGTCCAGTACCTCCCGACGCGGGGGACTCGCAAGGTCTACGTGATCGACGAAGTCCACATGCTCTCCGTGCCGGCCTTCAACGCGCTCCTTAAGACGCTCGAGGAGCCGCCGGCGCACACGATCTTCATCCTCGCCACCACGGATCCGCAGAAGCTCCTCGGAACCGTGATCTCCCGGTGCCAGCGCTACGACTTCAAGAACGTTCCGGTGGAGACGCTGGTCCAGCACGTCGAGGCCATCGCCAAGGCGGAGGGCATCACGTTCGCGCAGCCGCTGCTACCGGTCAAGCTGGCCGAGCTCGGCAAGGGCTCGGTCCGGGACACGCTCTCGATCTTCGACCAGGTCCTTGGCCTATCGGAGAACCAGACGGTCACCGAAGAGTCGCTTACGCAGGCGCTGGGGATGGCCGGAACGTCGGCGCTGAAGAACCTCCTCACGGCGGTCCTCACCGGCGACGCCAAGGTCGCGGCCGAGATCTACCGGCGGCTCGTCGACGAGAACATCGACCTGAAGAAGCTCTGCGACCAGATCCTCGACGAGTTTTACCGGATGATCGACCGGATCGATGACCCGGCGTCGCTCGCGCGCGACGGCGTGGTCGCGCTGGAGGCCCTCCGCGACGTCACCGTCGCCGAGCTCTTCTGGATCTACGAAACGCTCGTGAAGGACTTCACCTGGGCCCTGACTTCGCTCAACCCCGACAAGGTGATCCTCGTCCTTCTTCAGAAGGTCTGTCTCCGGCGGACGATCCTGTCCGGCACGGACCTCAAGCTCGGCGAGGTTTCCCAGCGGGGAAAGCCTGACGCCGGAGCGACAACCGTCACCGCCGCCTCGGCGGCGGAACCGAAGAAGCCGCGCACCTGGAACGAGTTCCTGGGCTACCTTCGGCAGTCGTCTCCGGCCACCGCCGCCAACCTCGAACACGGAAACCTCATCGAGGCCCTCGATTCGAATTCGGTGCCGCTCACGGTGCACCTCGCCTTCCCGATCGAGGCCGGGGTCTTCAAGGAATACGTCGACGACCGCGAGGTCTACAGCAGGATAAAAAATCACTTGGCCGACTTCTTTGAAATTGATATCGAGAAGATCAATTTCCGGACCCAGCTCCTGAGCGTCGAGGAGAAGAAGGACAAGAACTTCAAGACCAAGGTGGAGCTCGACGCCGAGGCGCACCGGACGCGGGAAGAGGAGCGGCGGCAACGGATCCTTAACGATCCGTTCGTCAAGGAAGCCGAACGCCTCTTCAACGCGAAGATCGATAAGATTATTTTAAAGGATCAGGAGAACTAACATGAACATGAATAACTTCATGAAGCAGGCCCAGCAGATGCAGGCCAAGCTCGCGATGCTCCAGAACGAGCTCGCCGAACGGGAGGTGGAAGCCTCGGCCGGCGGCGGAATGGTCAAGGTCAAGGTCAACGGTAAGCAGCAGCTCCTCAGCATCTCGATCGATAAGGAATGCGTCGACCCAAACGACGTCGCGACGCTCGAGGAGCTCGTGTTCACGGCCGTGAACCAGGCGATGAAGCAATCCCAGGACATGGTCCAGCAGGCGATGTCGAAGGTCACCGGCGGCATGAACATCCCGGGACTCTTCTAGATGATCCAACTGCCCGAGGTGATCAAGAACGCGGTCGAGGCGCTCACGAAGCTCCCCGGCGTCGGCGAGAAGACCGCCTTCCGCATGGTCCTGAGCATGACAAACTGGAGGCCGCAGGAACTCGAGAGCGTCGGCGCCGCCCTCGGCGCGTTGACGAAGCTCCAGCTCTGCGCCGAGTGCGGAATGTTCGCCGACCACGATCTCTGCTCGATCTGCGCCGACGCGGATCGCCGGGCGACCGGTTCCCTCTGCGTGGTCGAGAACGCCTCCGACCTCCTCGCGATCGAGAAGAGCGGTAACTTCCGCGGCCTCTACCACATCCTCGGCGGAGTCCTGAACCCGCTCCTCGGCGTGGGGCCCGACGAGCTCGGCCTCGACGAGCTGCGGAACCGGATCGTCGACAACGAGATCGAGGAGGTCATCCTCGCGATCAACCCCTCGGTCGAGGGCGACGCCACCTGCGCATACCTGAAGTCGATCTTGCCGGCCGACCTCCGTGTCGAGCGGATCGGCTTCGGCGTTCCGATCGGCGGCAGCCTCGAGTACCTCGATCCGATGACGATCACGAAGGCCCTCGAAAACCGGAAGAGATTCTGATGAAACAGTTCAACGTCACCGAAAAGATAAAGCAGATCCTCGACCCGAAGGTCGCCGGGATCCGCGCTCGGCTCTTCGTCGCCCGCGAGGACGGGATCACGATCTACGACTCGGTCCAGAACCAGACGACGGCGTCGGTCTCGGCGCTGGTGAGCGGCGTGTGGCAGGCCTCCGAGGCGCTCATGGTGCTCGCGCAGCCGAACCAGAACGTCCTGGAGTTTCGCCTCGCCTTTGACACCTCGTCGAAGGGGATCTACCTCTTTCCGATCTCCGTCGCGGGGAAGCGCTACTTCCTCGGCGCGATCTACCAGGACTGCGTAAACCCGGGGCAGCTAAAGCGGCAGGTGGCCCTCGTGAAGGACGAACTCGACCGGTCGTTCCCGATCGAACCGCGGGCCGCGGCGCCGGCAAAGGGGCTGGTCCGCGAAGGTTTTTTATTCAAGGACATCTCAGACGAGGAGATCGATCGGCTCTTCTCGGTAGGCGGAATCTAACCATGTCATTCGTAAACTAT
>JBILTI010000131.1:0-5666 GCA_044371595.1 Bacteriovoracaceae bacterium | reverse complement strand
GGCAACGGCCTCTTCCGCGATCTCGCGGTCCCGGGCCTGGAAGATGAGCGGCGTCGCGATCCGGATTTCCTTCCCGGAGCGGACGTGGAAGATCTTGTCGTTCCGGTTAAACTTCCCCGAGCAAACGCGCATAAAGGAAATCCGGTCCCGATGCTTCGGGTCCATGTTCGCCTGGATCTTAAAGATAAAGCCGGTGAACTCCGCGTCGGCCGGGGTGATCGTGACCTTCTCGGCGCTCGAATCGAACGGGGCCAGCACCGCCTCCCGCGGCTTCGGCGTCGGCGCGATCTGGGTGATGAGGTCGAGGGTTTCCTTAACGCCGAAGTTCTTCAGCGCGGAGCCGAAGAAGACCGGCGTCTGGATGCCGGCGAGGTACTCGTCCATGCTGAAGGCCGGGATGAGCGTTTCGACCATCTCGAGCTCTTCGCGGAGCTTGTCTCGGAGGGCCGGGCCGAGGGCCGCGAGGAGGGCCGGGGCTTCGAGGTCGCTCGCGTCGATGAAGCTCGGAGAGAAGGGGTCCCGGGAATCCTTGAAGCTCAGGATCTGCCGGGTTTTAAAGTCGTAGACGCCCTTGAAGTCGACGCCGTTCCCGACGGGCCAGGTCATCGGAATGCACTGGATCTTGAGGATCGATTCGATGTTGTCGAGGAGGGCGAACGGATCCATCGCTTCCCGGTCGAACTTGTTCATGAAGGTCACGATCGGGGTATCCCGCATCCGGCAGACCTCCATGAGCTTGATCGTCTGGGCCTCCACGCCCTTGGCCGAGTCGATCATCATGAGGACCGATTCGACGGCCGTGAGGGTCCGATACGTATCCTCGGAAAAGTCCTTGTGCCCCGGGGTATCCAGGAGATGGAGGGCGCGGTCGTTGTACTCGAAGCTCATGACCGAGGAGGTGATCGAGATCCCCCGCTGCTTTTCCAGTTCCATCCAGTCGGACTTCGCATAGTCGCCTGTTTTGGACTTCACCATCCCCGCCTCGCGGACGACGCCGCCGAACCAGAGTAGCTTCTCGGTCATCGTCGTTTTACCCGCGTCCGGGTGAGAAATGATGGCGAACGTGCAACGGGGGCTGAAGCTCATGGGGGGGTGTCCTCAAAGGGTGATCGTGTGCGTAAATCGTGATATCAGTAAATGTAAGAAATGTATATTAAATACGTCTGTCGCTCTTAAGAATTAATTCAAGTCTCTGTAAGAAATTTACTGCCTAAGATATTTTTTATGAGGAACTGGTCGCCCATCCTTTACGTGTTTTGCCTCTTCATCCCCGTGTTGATGCTCGTTCTCACCGGGCTCTCGTACCGGCGCCAGCGGGAGCGCGAGCTCGCGCACCTGACGGAGTTCTGGGGCTCGATGGTCGTCAACGTCGTCGCGATGCTCGCGTTCGCGACGGAGACCGGGCCCCGCGCGGCCCTCTCGATGCTGGGCTGGCTCTGGCCCCTCCGGACCTTCAAACTCGTTACCGAGGACATCTCCGGCGTGCGGGTCCTCCACCGCTGGCACTATCTCATCTTCGGCGCCGGGGCCTTCCTGACCTTCGCCCTCGGCGGCTACGGCTTTCCGTTCGTCGTCTTCACGCTCCCGTTCTCGCTCACCGTCGGGGGCCTCGGGTTATACGTCACGCTCGCGTCCTTCCGGCGGATGCACCGGGACCACCTCTCGCCGCTCCACCTCGCCGCGTTCCTCCTCCTGGGCCTCTTCTTCCTCCGGCGGCTCCTGTATCCGTTCTGGCGGATGGACCCGGCCCTGACGGAGGTCGGCGTCGCCGCGGAGATCTTCTTCCTGGTCGGCTTCGCCGCTGCGGGGCTCTCGTGCTACCTCGAGATCCTCCGGATCCGGCGCGGCGCGGACCTCGAACGCGCGCTCCACGACCGGAGCGAGAAGTTCCTGGGCCAGAGCAAGTTCTCCGAGCTCGGCATGATGTCGGCGGGGATCGCCCACGAGATCAACAACCCCCTCGCCGTGATCCAGGCGCGGACCTCGCAGCTCCTCCGGATCTACCGGAACCCGGACAAGCAAGCGGAAGTGGGCGAGGGGTTGAACCAGATCCTCACGACGAGCGAACGTATCAACCGCACGGTCCAGGGCGTCCGGGAGTTCGTGCACCAGGACGAGACGGCGCCGCCGCAGGAGCTTTCGCTGCGAACCCTCTTCGACGACGTCCTTGTCTTCTGCGGCCAGCGGATGAAGAACCACGGCGTGAGCCTGCGCCTCTACGGCCTCGAGAACTTCACCGTCCGGGGGAACAAGATCCAGCTCGAGCAGGTGATCCTGAACCTCCTCAACAACTCCTTCGACGCGATCGAGTTCCTCCCCGACAAGTGGATCGAGGTGAGCTGCCACGAAAAGGACGGCAAGGTCCAGCTCTACTTTAAGGACTCAGGCCACGGGATCCCGCGGGAGATCGCGGTCCGGATCATGGAGCCGTTCTTCTCGACCAAGGACATCGGGAAGGGCACGGGGCTGGGCCTCGCCCTCGCGCGGGGGATCGCGGAGAAGCACGGCGGGGAGCTGTCGTACCTTCCGACCTGTCCCCACACGACGTTCCTCCTCGAGCTGCCCAAGACGACCGGGCAGGAGTGGGGGATGCCGTTACACTAAAAAGAAAGGGCCCGTTTTGATCTGGGCCCTTTCGACTAGATCGAATTCTGATGTGCCTTCAGGATGTGCGCGCAGAGATCGCCGGGGGTCGAGTTCCGGAGGCGCTCGGCGTCGACGCGATCCGGGATGATTTCCGGCAGGTGCGCCGTGATCTTCTCCGCGAGGACCGGGTTCTTGTTCGCCTGCACCTCGTCCACTCGGTCGATCGGAGTGAAGTGCGGGACGGTCTTCAGGACCTCGGGGTGCTCGTTCACGAGCTTCAGGATCGCCTCGACGACCTCAGCGAACTGGTCGAGCTCCTTCTTCGAGTAGGTCTCCGTCGGCTCGAACATGAGGCCGTACTGCTCGGGGAAGGCGACCGTCGGCGCGTGGAAGCCGAAGTCGAGGAAGAGCTTTCCGATTCGGGCGATAGTGTTCGCCTTCGGCGTACCGGACGCCTCGATCTTCTTGAAGGTCTCCGGGGAGAGGGTCAGGATGAACTCGTGCATCCGCGGCGAGCTCTGCGCCTCGGCCGGGAGCGTTGGGTACGACTTCGCGAGCTTGTGGAAGAGGTAGCGTGCGGAGAGAACGGCCACCTGGCTCATGCGGCGAACGCCGTCGGCGCCGAGGGCCTTGATGTAGGCGTAGGCGCGGATCTTGTGGGCGAAGTTTCCGAAGTGCCGGTGGAACGATCCGCAGGACTTCGCCGGGCGGACGAGGTCGTAGCGGCCGTCTTTCTTCACCACCTGTAACCCCGGCATGAAGTCGAGGAGCCGGTGGGAGACGCCGACGATCGCGTCGCCGGGGCCGCCGCCGCCGTGCGGGATGGTCCAGGTCTTGTGGAGGTTATTGTGAACGGCGTCGACGCCGAGCTTGTCCAGGTCGACGATGCCGGCGATCGCGTTCATGTTCGCGCCGTCCATGTAGACGAGGCCTCCGGCGGCGTGGATCAGCGCGCTCATTTCCTTAAACTGCGTCTCGAAGATCCCCGCGGTGTTCGGGTTCGTTACCATGACGCCGGCGACCCGGTGGCCGTCGGTCTTCAGGAACTCCTTGATCTGTTTCAGGTTCATCTCGCCGTTGGCGAGGGCCTCGACGGTGTAGAGCCCGTAGACCCGGCCGTCGACGACCTTCGACTCGTAGCCGGCCATCGTCGCCGTCGCGGGGTTCGTTCCGTGCGCCGAGCGCGGGATGATGATGACGTTCCGCTGGTCGCCTTCGCCCCGGTCCCGGTGGTAGGCCTGGAACATCTTGATGCCCACGAGCTCGCCCTGCGCCCCGGCCACGGCCTGGGTAACAACGCCCGGGAGCCCGGTAATCGCCTTGAACGCTTCCTGGATCTCGAAGAGGACCTCGAGGCAGCCCTGCACGTCCTCTAGCGGCGCCTCCGGGTGCATGTTCGTGAAGCCCGGGAGCGAGGCCGCGTAGTCGTTGATGTACGGATTGTATTTCATGGTACACGAGCCGAGCGGGTAGATGCCGTCGTCGGGGGAGAGGTTCTGCTTCCCGAGGCGCTCGTAGTAGCTGATGATGTCCTTCGACGTGAGCTTCGGGATCTCCGGGGCTTCGGTCCGGAGCATCACCGACGGGATCCGCTGCGCCGGAGTGGCGCTCTTCGTCCGGTCGAACCGAGTCGCGAAGAAGGCGAGGAGCTGGTCGACGTCCTTTTCCGAGTGGATGTCGGTGAAGCTCATGAGGATGAGGTTTTCGCCCTTGATCTCCGGGTGGCGCTGGGAGACGTCGATGCCGACCTGGAGGCCCGCCGCGCTCGCCGTATGGATAAACTCGCCGGCCTCGACCGGGAGCTTCAGGGTGAACTCGTTGAAGAACGGCGAGCCCTTAAACTTCAGCTCGACGCCCTCGAACTGCGAGAGACCCTCGGCGGCCTTCTCGGCGAGCGTCCGGGCCGTACGGAGCGAAGCCTCGAAGCCCTCGTCGCCGCGGGCGAGCATGCTGGCCCCGGCGGCCGTGGCCACGAACGACTGGTTCGAGCAGATGTTCGACGTCGCCTTCTCCCGGCGGATGTGCTGCTCGCGGGTCGAGAGAATGAGCGCCTTGCACTCGCGGCCCTTGAGGTCCGTCGTCTTCCCGACGTAGCGGCCGGCCGTGGAGCGGATCGAGAGCTTGTCGTGCTCGTGGTAGCGGATGCCGAAGATGCCGAGGCCCGGGCCCCCGAAGTTCGGGCCGATCGCCAGGTGCTGGCCCTCGGCCACGACCATGTCCGCGCCCTGCGTCCGGGTGCCGAACTTCACTGGCGCTTTGAGGCCCCCTTTACCGAGGAGCATTGGATCGACGACGGCGATCGACTTCACGTTGTTCTGCGAGCAGAGGTCGACGATCTCGTCGACGGCCTCGAGGTTACCGAGGTTGTTGACCTGCGGGAAGGCCACGGCCGCGACGAGCGGCGTGGTGTTCAGGAGCTTCTTCAGCCCGTCGACGTCGAGCTTCCCGTTCTGCGGGTTCACTGGCGCGCGGACGATCTTCATGCCGGTCTCGCGGGCGTGCGTCTCGAGGACCTCGATGTCCCCAGGATAGAGCGTGTTGGCGACGATGACCGTCGTCGAGTCCTTCACCAGGCGGAGGGCGCAGTTCATGGCCTCGAAAAGGCACGTCGAGCGGTCGTAGAGGGAGGCGTTGATCGCCTCGAACCCCGTGAGCTGCGCCATCAGCGACTGGTAGATCCAGAGCGTCTGGAGCGTCCCCTGCGAGCGCTCCGGCTGGTACGGGGTGTACGCCGTCGTGAGGCCCCGGATGTTACAGACGGGGCCGACGACGTCGGTGACCTTGTACTGCGGCAGCCCGTCGCCGAGGAACGAGACCTTCTGCTTGTTCTTTCCGGCGACATCGTTAACGAGGGCGATGAGCTCCTCGTAGCTCATGTGCTTCGGCATCGGCACCGTCGTCATCTTGACCCCGTCGTCGATGTGCGCGTAGAGGTCCTCGAGTTCCGCGAGGCCTATCGCCGCGAGCATCTCGCGGACGTCTCTCTCGTCGGCCCCAATGTAGAAGGGCTTCAGCTCGCGCTTTAGTTTTTCCGGGTGGTAATTGAGCGGGACAGGGGACGTCATCATGATTCTTCCTTG
>JBILTI010000052.1:0-8156 GCA_044371595.1 Bacteriovoracaceae bacterium | reverse complement strand
CTCGTTCCCGAAGCGGGAGATTCCGGTGACCTTGAAGAATTTCTGCTTCCCCGCCCCCGCCGCGACGAGAACGTATTGTCCGACCTTCACGCCGAGGTCCTCGGCGACGCCGCTTCCGAGGACAATGCTGTGCGGTGACTTGAGCGAAAGAAAGGACCCTTCCTTCATGTAATCCTCGATCGAACTGATCCGGACCTGCCGCTCCGGAACCGTGCCGAAGAGACGGACCGCCGTTGAAAACTTCCCCTTGCTAACGACCACGTGGGCGGCGAGCCGCGGTGAAAAATCAAAGACACGCGGATCCCTCTCGAGAGTGGTGAACCAGCCGGAATAATTTTCGAGTCTAACTTCCTCGCGGAGGCCCGCGGGCGGCGAGCGCCACTTGACGTAGGTCTTCCGCTCGCCGAAGAATTTTCGCGTAACTTTCTCCGCGTCGACGCGTTTTTCCTGACCCTGGATGCGTACGTGGGCCGTATTGTTGAGGAGCTGGGAAGCGACGTACCGCCGCATCCCGAGCTGGATCCCGGAGATGCTCACGAAGAGCATCGTCCCGAAGCTGATCCCGAGGAGGATGAGGAGACTCTGCTTTTTCCGTGTGACCAGCTGCCGCCAGGAAAGGAAGAACATCAGCGCTCCTTTACCATGCGGAGTTCGTCCTCCGGCGTCAGCGGCGGAGAGAGAACTTCCACGTGGGTTCCGTCGACGTACCCGATCTCGATCTTTTCCCGCACCCAACGGCCTTTCCGCCGGACGGTGATCATCCCGTCGTCGACGGCCTTCGCCGGGATGAGCGTTGCCTCCCGCGGGGCGCCGATTTCGATCACGACGTCTGCGGTCATTCCCGGGAGCACTCCCGGGTCGAGCGCCGAGACGGCGACGTGGACGAGGAACTCGTCTTGCCGGGGGAACACCGCGATGACGGTTCCCGGAACCGTCTTGTTCCGGATCGACTCGAAGGAAACCCTCGCGGCCATTCCTTTCCGGACCCGGAGCGCGGCATCCTGTTCGAGCGATAGCTCGATGTAGCAGTCGCGGAGATCCTCGACCCGGATCACCGGCGTCTGCGGGAGGAGCGTCTCCCCGTCTTTAACTTTCACAAGGGTAACGGTTCCGGAGACGGTAGATCTGATCACCACCGAATCCTGGAGCGACAGGAGGGGATCTCCCTTCTTCACATCCTGTCCCTCGCGCACCAGTACCCGCGACACCGTCGAGATCACTCCGGTTACGACGTCGAAGTGCTGATCGCTCGTGACCTTCCCCAGGCCGTAGACCGCCTCTGTCACGGGCCCCCGGACGGGCCTTACGATCCCCCCCCGCGGCTTCAGAAATGCGAGGACGCCGCCGAGGAGGAGGAGAAAGAGGGCGACGATTACGATGGCCGTTCGCAGCGGTGTCATAGGCCTTACGGATCCACCGGGAGCTCGGTGACCAGGAGTTCACCGAGGTAGCGTCCGTCCGCGTCGACGACCGGCGCCTGAGGAACACCGTGCCTCGTCATTAGCATCCGACAGTACTCCGTCGCCATGTCCGCCGTGAAGACGAACGCAATCTGATCCATGCACTCCTCTACGCTGACCGCCGCTAGATCGCGCTTGAGCGACAGGCACCGGTGCATGAGCCCGTGTTCGCAGATGATCCCAACGGGTCGACGGGACGTTTCAGTGTCGAGGACCGAAATCTGCGTTACATTACCGGAGACGAAGAGTTGTCCCGCGGCCTCCAGCGTGCTCGTCGATGTCACGACCGGAACGTCGTCGCGGATGTAGTTTTCAATCGAATCCATGGTGGACCTCTTTCGTGAGGCTTTCCTGCCCGACGGGGCAGGGGCCCAGGGGGATCGTAATCTGCTCGCCTTCTCTCACTTCGTAGATCGTCCCCTGGATTTCGAGCTTCAGCGCGGGGAGGTGGCTGTGCTTGACGCTCACCTCGAGGACGCCGTTCGCGATCGCGAGCGACAGCGCGTGGCCCCGGTAGTGGATCACGGTCCGAAGGTTTTCGAGCTCGCAGGGGAAGCTCGGAGAGATCGAGAGCTGATCGCGCCCGACCTCGAGCCCCGTGAAGCAGCGCTGGATGAGATCGAGGGTCCCGGCCATCGCTCCGAGATGGATCCCCTCGGCGGTCGTCCCGCCCTGGATATCCGCGACGTCGGTTTCCAGCGCCTGGTCGAACAACTGCCAGGCCCGGGATCCGTCGTACCGCGCGAGCACCCACGCGTGGACGATGCGACTGAGGCTCGAACCGTGCGTGGTGACTTTACGGTGGTGCTCGATGTTCTTCCGTATGCCTCCCGGGGCACACGGATAGCCGAGCCACGCCAGGCCCTCGAGGAACTCCGACGGCGAAAACAGATAGAACAGCATCAGAACATCGGCTTGCTTGCTGACGTGGTAGTGGTTGACGGTGTCCCCCTCCGCTTCGAGGATCCGGTCGAGCCGCTGGAGGTTTCCGTACTTCACCGTGTAGGCCCGCCAGTCCTCGAGTTTCTCCGCCCCCTCGAAAGGGAGGAGAACGCCGTCCCGGAACGGAAGGTAGATCCGCCGGCTAAGATCGAGCCAGTCGTTGAGCTCGCTGCGGGTGAGCTCAAGGGTACGGAGGAGCTCGATCTGCCGATCCTCCGGAAGCGTAAGGAAGAGATCGACGGACACGCGGATGCACCAGGAGGCCAGGTAGTTCGTGTACGCGTTGTTATTCACGCCAGGGGCCCCGGTCTCGGGGTCGTGGGTGTGGAACTCGTCGGGGCCAATGACCCCGAGGAGAACGAACCTCCCTTTTTCTTCGGAGAAGGTAAACGCCGAGACGAAGAACCGGCAGATGTCGAGGGCGAGCTCCATCCCAAAGTGCGAGAGGAACTCCCGGTCCTCGGTGGACTGGTAGTAGTGCCAGACGTTGTAGACGATGGCTCCGTTGATGTGGCGCTGTAGATGCGTGTCATCGGGGAGCCAGTTACCGGAGACCGGATTCAGGTGAAACTTCTGGTTCTCCTCCTCCCCGTTGCTTCCGCTCTGCCACGGGAACATCGCGCCCGCGAAGCCGGCGAGGCCTGCGTTGATCCGCGCTTCCCCGAGGCGCCGGTACCGGTACATGAGGAGCGCGCGGCTAAGCTCCGGAATCCGGAGATTCAGGAACGGGATGATGAAAAGCTCGTCCCAAAAGATGTGACCCCGGTAGGCCTCACCGTGGAGGCCCCGCGCCGGGACCCCGACGTCGAGGTCGAGGGTCTTGAGCGAAACGGTCTGCAGGAGGTGAAAGAGGTGAAGCCGCAGGAGCTTCGTCTCCCGAATCCTTCCCGGGAGGTCGATGTCACAGAGCTTCCAGAGCCGTGCCCATTCCTTAGCATGTCGCTCGAGGAGACGGTCGAACCCCGGGAGCAATTCGAGAGCGCGGAGGGCCTCGTAGACGGGTTCGGAGATGGAGCGGTCCCGGGACGTGTACAGGCACATCGTTTTTTCGATACGCAGGGGTTCGTTTTCCGTGACGTGCTGGTGGAGCACGACGCCCACGGTGCTGTTTTCATCGAGGGGGACCGTCCGCGGGGCGCCGCGAACCCCGCCCTGGAACACCGCGGTCCGGATCGCCTGAACGACCCGAAGCTTCGACTGTGAACTTTCGTGACTGACGAGGAAAACTCCGTCCGCTGGCCAGCGCCGCTCGAGCGGGACAAGGTGGTGGCCATTGAGCGATCGGTACCGGTCCACCCCCGCGTTCACGACGCCGCAGTCGACGGCGCTCTTGATCGCAACGATCCCGGACCAGTTGCGCGGGGTGATCGACCATTCCAGCGCACCGACGTGCGGATCGTCCATGCTTACGAAGCGTCGGACCTCGAGGAGGCTCTCCCGGCCTTTCTGGTCCCGGAACCGAAGCCGGCGCCGCAGAAGGCCGGAGCGGATGTCGAGTTCCTGCTTGTACTCGAGGAGGGTAACGTCATCGAGGGTAAACCAGTGGTCGTCCACCCGGAACCTCAGGACAAGCCAGTTAGGCCAGTTCACGAGGTCCTCGTTCTCGATTTCCCGATCCGCGACGACGGACAGAAGTCGATTGTAGCCGCCGGCGAGGTAGGTGCCGGGATAATGGATTTCGTCGGCCGTCGCTTCTTCGATGGCCCCCCTCGTGGCGAAGAAGCCGTTTCCGAGCGTGAGGAGCGCTTCGCGGAGGCGTTCGTCGGATGGGACGTGGCCGTCGAAGCTCAGTGACCACGGGTCCATCGTCGCTCCGATCCGTTAAACTGCCGATCCAGGAGGCCCAGAAACTGATAGACTTCGCGGGGCGACGCGAGGGTATAGCGCGCCCACGTCGGTACGCGTCTTGTGGCGTCGACGCGGATACCGATCTCGCGGTGGCCAAGGATGCGGAAGACATCCTCATCCGTGTCGTCGTCGCCGATGTAGATGGGTAAGCACCGATCCGCCGGTCCGTTCAAGAGTCCGAGGATTTTCCGGAAGCTCGTTCCCTTATCCCGGGGGACCTTCGGAAAAATCTCGAGGACCTTCTTACCGGTTTTAAGCGTGACCCTGGAGAATCGACCGACGAGTTCTTCGACCGTTCTTCTCACGGAATCCTCGTCGGCCGAAGACACGTTCCGATAGTGCACGGCCGTGGCGTACTTTTTTCGTTCGATCAGAACGCCACCGAAGTGCGCGAGCTTCGTTGTTACTTCCATCGTCGCGAGTTCCAGCTCCGGAAGCGAAGAAGCCACTTCTTCGGCGCAGTAGCTGAAGCAACCCGGGCCACTCATGTCGAGGCCGTGGCAACCGACGTAGAAGACGTTCTCGAGGGCGACTCTGCCTTTAAGATCGGAGAGATCACGGCCGCTCACGATGGTGACCTTGAGTCCGCGGGAGAGCCGACCGAGGAGAGTCCTCATTTTCGTTCCGAGTTCCGCCGCTCCGGGGTCTCCGACGATGTCCGTAAGCGTCCCGTCGAAGTCGAGGAACAGGATGGGCTCGAAGCTCCGAAGCTTCAGTTCGAATTCGTTCCAGTGCGCCAGCGCGTCCGGCAGCTCGGTGACCTCCCGGAGGTCAGACACCACGACGTCCGCACCGGAAGCGACGAGCTTTTCGGGCGGCGTTTGGCCGGGCCGCGACATTCCGAGGACTTCGTGAAAGCCCCCGCGAATCCCCGCCGCGACGCCGGCGAGCGAGTCTTCGACGATGGTGCATTCGTCGGGTCTGAGATTCAGGCGCCTCGCCGCCTCGAGGAAGCAATCGGCCGATGGCTTTCCCCGGAGCTTAAGCTTTTCCGCGTCCGTGGCGTCGACGACGACGGAAAAGGTATCTGTGAGCTTTGCCCTATCCAAAACAACCGCGGCGTTCTTGCTTGCGGTGATGAGGGCAACCGGAACGTTCCGCGCCTTCCAGTCCCGAAGACACGCCTCTGCGTCTTTAAAGACGAGGGATTCGGCGCCCCGAACGAGCTCGAGGTAGGCTTCGTTTTTCTCGGCGCAGAGCACGTCACACTCGGTAGGTGATGGGGATAAGCCTCGCGCTTCGAGGAAGGCTTCGGTCCCCGCTTCGCGGTTTTTTCCGTCGACGTAATTTTCATAGTCCGCCCGGGAGAAATCCCCCGCCCTTCCGGCCCGTTGTAGAAAAGCATCGAAGGACCTTTTCCACGCGAGGAAATGAAACTCCCGCGTGTCCGTTACGACGCCGTCCATGTCGAGGATGATCCCCTTGAGATGTTCCTTGGCGGTGAACTGCTGCTCCATAACTTTCCCTTTGAATCCGTCAGGAATCAGATTCCTAATCTGGAAGAGATAGCACGTTTGCTGTTGGTTCCGCATTCTCGACTGCGAAACGGAGCGATTTCGTCGGGTCATGCGGTTAACGTAGCTGGCCAATGCTAGGCCACGTTCATTACCTAGAAATCTCGATCCATCAACGTTTTGCGTCCCTCGGCGATCGCGTTCTGGGCCGCGCGATCCGCGAGCCGTCGGACTTCCCGTGAAAGCACGTCCATCACGTTCGCCGAAGTATTCAGGTCGTGCTTGTCTTTCACATACTGCTTGAGCTTCGAAGCGACGATAAGGATCTCCGTCTCCATCAGGCCACTTTTCTGACTCGCGGGCGCAGAAGAGCTGACGATACGTCTTTCAGGCCGGGTCTGCTCGGACGGCAAAGATGACTTCGTCGGCGAACGATTCTCCTCGGCCCACGCACTTTGATGATTCATGATCGGGACGTGCTCATCCCAACAGTCGACCGAACAGAATGCGAACTTACCCTTGCAAACGCTGCAGGCCTGATAAATCTGATTAAAGTTTATGTTTTTCTTGCAGCTTGCGCACTTACGCCAATACGCTTCCATGGATGGTCCTTTTCAATTTCTATCGTCTACGACGAGCAGCTCAAATGGGAGATCCCGCCTACGCGGGAGAACTCAGCTGGTCTTGGCCGGTAATACTTCTCTTCTACCTCCGAAGACTGCTCGTCGTAAGGCCGGGTCATCACTTCATTCAGCTCCCGGAAGAGCGTGTAGTTTCCCTCCCCGGCTTGCTGATACGCGGGCACGAGGAACCACTCCCGAAGAGTGTACTTCGGATTTACGCGCTTCATCTGTGCGGAGATCGCAGCGGGCGAACCCCGCGGAGAGACGTCGATGAGTGATTTCCAATCGGCGAACCACCTTGACCAGAGACCGTCGGGGTCGGCCTTGTTATAAAAGCTTTTCTTGAGAGGCGAGAGGTCCCCCGGCACCATTGAGAGCTCGCGGAAGAAAAGAGTGTAATCGACGGGAGTTTGCGCCATGAGCAACTCGAGTTCTCTAACCAGTCCCTCGTCGTAAGCGTCTAGTCCGAGTTTCGCCGCCCACATCTTCTCGATTTGCTCTCGCATCACTACCCCAAAGGTATCTCGAAGATCAACAAGCCGGTCCAAGCAATCCGGACAGGAACCGAGTAACGGCGCGAGCGCGACGCAGAACATGTGGAAATTCCGCTCCCCAGCCGCGGGCTGATTCGTGAAGGAGAAGTGCTGTCCACCGCCAGTCCAGGGCTGGTAGCGCGGATCATAAGCCTCGCAAAAACCGAAAGGACCGTAGTCGAGGGTGAAGCCGCCGGCGGCGCAGTTATCACTGTTAAAATTACCCTGGCAGTAGCCGACGCGGATCCAGTTCGCGACCAGCGCCGTGAGCCGACCGCGGAACTCGCGCGCCAGTCCGATCACCTTCTCAGCGACGGGTAGTTTCCTATCGATGACGTCGCCATACTCACGGTCGATCAGGTGCAGGACGATTTTCTCGAGCTCTTCCATTGCTCTGGGGTGTTCCTCCTTTCGGGCACGGCGACCGAAGAGCTCGAGCTGGCCGACTCGAAGAAACGAAGAGGCGACCCGGGTAGAGATGGCCACGGGTTCAGATACGAGGATGTCGGGGTCCTGCGAAATCGCGCCGGGGGAGTACCACGGTCGACGAACCCTCTCCGTTTTAGAAACGTACAAGCTTAAGGAACGTGACGTCGGCACCCCAAGCGCGTGCATGTGCTCTTGAGCCAGGAATTCCCGAACACTCGAGCGCAGAACGGCGCGGCCGTCGGCCCCGCGACAGTACGGTGTAGGACCGCCGCCCTTGAGCTGCATCTCCCAACGCCGCCCGTTGATCACGGCTTCGAGCACGGAGATCGCGCGGCCATCGCCGTACCCGTTCCCCGTCCCAAATGGGCATTGCTGGTAGTACTCCCTGCCGTAGATGGAGAGGGCGTAGCCGGTGGCCCAGCCGACCTTTCGCATCGGTGCCGGAACGTGGGAAAGATCTCCCGAAAACGCTCGGACGAAGTCCGGATCCTGCGCCAGTGATGCGGTGAGGCCAAGTTCGCGGAAAAAATCTTCACTGTGCGAGACGTACTCGGGGTCTTTTATGGGCGTCGGTTTTACCGGTACGAAGTGTCCAGAAAAAAACTTGCCGCAAAGCATAATCAGTTCCATCTAACTTCGCGTCCGGATCACGATCGAGCGTGTCCATCAAAGAATAATTAGCAAGCTTTGCGAGTTCGTCGAGCGACGTGACTGAACGTTTAATCATTTCCATTAGTTCATGATATACAATGGCAAACGAACACTCAATCAAAGGAAATCTTATGATAGGACTTTACGCAGATCCCGGGCCCTGAGGAAAGTGCATAGAAAGTAGTTATCTCGGTGGAAGCTCCAGGCACGTTTGTC
>JBILTI010000051.1:0-8159 GCA_044371595.1 Bacteriovoracaceae bacterium | reverse complement strand
ACCTCATCTTTAAGGCCATTTTAGCGTTTTTTTCAAGGAGAGGCCATGGAAGTTGTTTTGGTCATCGGGGCGAGCAGTGACCCCGCCCGGTACGCCTATCAGGCGATGGAGCTCCTCGAGGAGTACGGCCACCGGCCCATCCCGGTGCATCCGCGGGAGACCGCGGTGCGGGGGCACAAGGTCGTCGCCCGGCTCGGAGACCTCGCGGGCCATAAGGTCGACACTGTCACGGTTTACGTGAACCCGGCCATCTCGGATAAGTACGAGCGGGACATCCTGGCGGTGAGGCCAGCGCGGGTGATCTTCAATCCTGGGGCGGAGAACCCACGGCTCGCGCGGACCCTGACGGAGCACGGAATCGCCGTCGAGAACGCCTGCACGCTCGTGCTCCTCAGGACCGGGCAGTACTAGGGGCCCACCGCTGCTACTCGAGGCAGCGGAGCGGCGAGTTCTTCCGGAGGTAGTCTTCGAATAGGACCCAGTACTCGGAGTCGGGCACGGCGCGGAGGTTCTGGAGCAGCACCAGCGCTAGGACGTTGGCCAGCTTGAACGCGCCGAACGGGATCTCCGACGGCAGCGCTATCGTGTAGTCGCGGAACCCCTGGATCCGCTCCCCGTTCACGCGCGCCGCCGACGCCGGGTGCCGGCGCGGATCGAAGCGCCGGTGCTCCCCGTCCTTGTCCTGCACCGTGAGGCCGTCGATCGTGATCTGCAGGGCGAGCTCGGAGTTGGCGAGGAACTCGACGATCTGCCGAAGGAGGAAGCCGTTCACCCGCGTGCGCGTGACCTTCCAGCCCTTGTCGCCCCAGCGGCGGAAGTGTGGGAAGTTGTCGACGACGTCGCCGAAGGTCACCGTGCCCGGGTCGATCTGCTCGCCCTGGAAGACATCGAACTGGAGCCCGAGCTCCGCGCCCGCGGCCTCGCGAGTGAACTTCGCGATGTGCCGGGACCAGCAGCTGTTCTTCTCGCCGTCCTGGCCGTTGACGTTTCCGGTGAGGGGGATCTCGGTCTCGCCGATCACCTCGTCCCAGCGGCGGCCCCCGAAGTAGCGCTCCCGGGCGGCGGCGGCGCCGGCGACGAAGTCCCGCATCGCCGCGTCCTCGGGGAGCGAGCGGTCGATCTGCACGAGCTCGTAGTCGACGAGGACCGGGGCTTCGCCCTTCCGGACGTCGACGGTCATGACGCCGACGTGGCCAGAGTGGGCGCCGGCCTGGAGGATCGGGATGAGGCGGCCCTCGAGGTTCTTCTGCAGCATGGGCCGCGGGAGGACGATGTGCGTGTGGCCACCGACGACGAGGTCGACCTCGCGGGTCTTCTCGACGAGCTCGATGTCCTTCGTGAGGCCGATGTGCGTGAGCGCGATCGTGAAGTCGACGCCGGCGGCGCGGGCCCGGCGGGCCTCGCGGATCCCGGCCTTGATCGGGTCGCGGATGAAGCCGAGGGGTCTCAGCGGATACACGTAGTGGATCTCGTCGGTGGTGAGGCCGATCACCCGGAGGGTCACGTCGCCGAATCGCACGTCGACGCTGTCGGGGAGGAGCTTCTCGAGCCGCAGGAGGCGCTTTCCGCCGAGGTTCGCCGAGAGCATGCGGGCGCGGAGCTTGGCCACGAGGATCTGGCGCCGCAGCTCCGGGCCTCCGAGGATGAAGTCGTGGTTTCCTAGCACGGTGACGTCGACGCCGAGGAGGTCCAGGGCCCGCAACGAATCGACGCCGTGGTTTGAGAAGTAGAACGAGGAGCCCTCCCCGAAGTCGCCGCCGTCGAGGTAGAGGCTTTGGATCCCCCGCGCCCGGGCCCGGTCGCGGAGGCCCTTGATCACCGTCTTCAGGCGCGCGTAGCCGCCGAGGCCCCGGCGGGTTCCCTGGAAGTACGAGTGGAGGTCGTTGGTGTGGATCAGTTGTATGACCTCGGCCCGGAGTTCCGGGGCCCGGAACTGGGTAACGAGGAGGAGGGCGCACAGGACGAGCTTCAGGGTTCGCATAAAAGGATCCTCAAGGATAATAATTCCGGGGTGCATCTCCCATTAAAGCGGCGAATACTACTTCGTGATACTCAGTAAATATTTCCTAAACAGAATTGGTTAAAATGGCCAAGGGGGCGCCGGTTAAGTTATTAGTTTCCCTCTATGAAAACCGAACTCTTGCTTCCCGTTGGCAACATGGAGATGTGTCTTGCTGCCGTGCATCACGGCGCGAACGCCATCTACGTTGGTGTTCCCCTCTTCAACGCCCGAGGGCGGAGCCAGGACCTGTCGCTCGAGGAACTCCGGGAGATGATCGACCTGTGTCACCTCTACGGAGTGAAGGTTAACCTCGCGTTCAACGTGGTGATCTTCCAGCACGAGCTTCCGAAGGCGGCCGAGCTCCTGACGGAGCTCCTCCCGCTTAACCCCGACGCGTTCATCGTCCAGGACCTGGGGCTCGCGAAGCTCATACGGGAGATGGCCCCGCGCCAGCGGATCCACGCGTCGACGCAGATGACGGTCACGAACCCCGACGCGATCGCGCTTCTCGCGGACCTCGGGATCGACCGCTTCGTCCTGGGCCGGGAAAACTCGATCGATGAGATCCGCATCATCCGAGAGAAGACCGACAAGGAGCTCGAGGTCTTCGTCCACGGGGCCCTGTGCGTGGCCTACTCGGGCCAGTGCTTCACCTCCGAGTCGCTCGGGGGCCGGAGTGCCAACCGGGGCCAGTGCGCCCAGAGCTGCCGGCTCGAGTACGAGCTCTTCGTCGACGACGTGAAGAAGGACCTGGGCCCGAAGAAGTACCTCGTGAGCCCGAAGGATCTCATGGGCATCGAGGAAGTGCCGGCGCTGAAGGCCCTCGGCGTGGATTCGTTCAAGGTCGAGGGCCGCCTCAAGACGCCGGAGTACGTCGCGGCCGCCGCGCGGAACTACCGCGAGGTCCTCGACGGCGCGCCGGTGAACCTCGAACTCCGCGCACGGGAGCTCGCCACCACTTACTCGCGCGGCTTCTTCAGTGGCTGGCTCAACGGGGTCGACCACCAGCGCCTCGTCGACGGCACCTACAGCGCCCACCGGGGCCTCCTCGTGGGCCACGTCCGCGAGGTCCGGAAGCGCACGCTCCTCGTCGCCGCCGACGTCGAGCTCCGCGCGGGCCAGGGCCTCCTCTTCGCGGGCCGCGAGGAGACCGGGGCGAAGATCTTCGCTGTCACCCGCGCCGACGGCGGCTACGAGGTCGAGCTCCTGCAGAAGGACCTCGCCGTCGAGAAGGGCGCGAAGGTGTTCCTGAACTCCGACGAACCGTTCTTCCTCGAGCTACAGAAGGGGTGGCGCTCGCGCGAGCAACAGAAGCGCATCCCGCTGAAGCTCCTCGTGCAGGGGATGTACAACGAGCCACTCTTCGTGAAGGCCGTGGACCCCGAGGGCCGCGAGGTCTACGCGCAGACGATCTCCTTCCTGGCTCCGGCCCGGGGCCGTGCGGTCACCGAGGACTTTCTCCGCGACGAGCTCGGCGCCCTCGGGACCACCGTCTACGAGCTCGCGCGCTTCGAATGCTTCCTCCAGGAGGGGCTCTTCCTGAACCACCGGGAGCTGAAGGAGCTCCGGCGCGAGCTCGTGGAGAAGCTGAACCAGGCCCGGCTCGCGCGGCCCGGCGTCGAGGTCCGTCCCGCACCGGCGCTCCGGGCGCCCGCCCGCACCGCGCCCGCCGGGGCCCCGGGGCTCAACCTCCTCCTGCGCACGAAGGCCCAGGTCGACGGTCTCGTCGCGGACCTCGACCGGCTCGGCGCGTACCGGCCGCTCCTCCGGAGCGTGATCCTCGACTTCGAGTTCGGGAAGGACTACGCGCCGTCGGTGGCGCTCCTGAAGTCCCGGGGCCTCGTTGCCGGGATCGCGACGACGCGGATCCTGAAGCCGGCCGAGTACTACAACCTCAACACCATTGTCCGCTGTAACCCGGACCTCATCCTCGTTCGCAACCTCGGGGCCCTCGAGTACCTCCGGACGAAGTGTTCGATCCCGCTCGTCGGCGACTTCTCGCTCAACGTGACGAACGCCCTGGCGCTCGGCTACCTCGTCGGGAAGGGCCTCAAGAGCGTCAACGTCTCCTACGACCTGAACCAGGACCAGCTCCTCGACCTCGTCGCGAGCGGCGACCCGGAACGGATCGAGGTGACGCTCCATCAGTACGTGCCGGAGTTTCACATGGAGCATTGCGTGTTCGCGGCGTTCATGTCGACGGGATCGTCGTTCCGGGACTGCGGCAAGCCCTGCGAGAAGCACGAAGTGAAGCTCCGGGATCCCTACGGGAACTTCCATTTCCTGAAGGCCGATCAGGAGTGCCGGAACACGTTCTTCAAGGCGACGCCGCAGTCGGCGGGGTTCCTCGTGCGCGAGCTCCGCGCCCGCGGCGTCGGCGTCTTCCGCCTCGAGGCCCTGGACGAGACCGTGGCGGAGCTTAACCTCAAAGTCCTGACCTACCTGAAGCTCCTCGCGGGTGACCTTTCGCCGGCCGATGCGCACGCGGCGCTCGCGGTCGTCGAGAGCTACGGCCTCGGCGCGGGCCAGCTGAACCGCGCCGACACCTACAAGGACCGCAAGAAGGGATCCTAGGCGCTCTTCCGCCGTGCCGAGAGGGCGCTGCCGCCGAGGGCGTGCTGGTGCGGGGAAAGGGTCAGCAACAGCTGCCTCGGTGCCTGGCCCCGTAGTTCCTCGAGCTGCTCCATGACCGTGTGGTCGATGTAGTCGCAGCCCTCGAGGTTCAGGCGCACCGTTTTCCGTTGCCCCAGGTACTCGGCCAGCTCCTCCCGGAGCGGGAAGAAGTTCGCGAAGACGAGGGAGCTCCTTACTTCGAAGTAGACGGTCTCGTCCTTAACCATCACCTGGAAGTCGGCCCGGAAGCTGTGCCGGAGCTTGAGGCCCAGGTAGAGCTCCGCCGCGAACTGCGCCAGGACCCCGCAGAAGATGCCCACGAGGAGGTCGACCACGAGGGTCAGCACGAGCGTCACGAGGAAGCCGACGAGGTTGTCCTTTCCGATCTGGAGCGCGTGCCGGATGTGCTTCGGGCTCCCGAGCCGCCAGCCGATCATGACGAGGATCGCGGCCAGCGCCGCGAGCGGGATGACGTTCAGGGCGTTGGGGAGGGCCACCACCGCCAGGAGAAGGAAGAGGCCGTGGGAGAAGTTCGCGCGCCAGGTGCGGGCGCCGTAGGCGACGTTGGCCGAGCTCCGGACGATCTCCGCGATCATCGGGAGGCCCCCGACGAGCGCGCTCGCGAGGTTACAGGCGCCCTTCGAGAGGAGGTCCCGGTCGAGGTTCGACCTTCGCTTGAGCGGGTCGATCTTGTCCACCGCGGCCGCGGAGAGCGCCGTCTCGAGCGCGCCGACGACGGCGAGGGTCAGGGCCGATTTCCAGAAGACCGCCGTCGCGATCTGCGAGAACTCGGGGAATATGACCCAGCTCCGAAGATCTCCGGGGACGGTGAGGAGCGTCTTCCCGTCGAGGCCCAGGAGCAGCGCCAGGACCGCGCCGAAGACGACGCCGACGAGGGGCCCGGGGACCTTCTTCAGGAGCGGGTGCCGAAGGCGGTTCCAGAGGATCAGGAGCCAGAGCGTGAGGACCCCGACGGCGAACACGCGCGGCTGGAAGTTCGAGAAGGAGAGCGGGATCTCCGCGAGGAGCATGAGCGGGTTCTTCGACTCGGGGACGTGGCCGATGAGGATGTGGGTCTGCTTCGCGATGATGATGACCCCGATCGCGGTCATCATACCGTGGATGACCGGGGAGGGAAAGCTCGAGGCCTTGCGGCCAAACCGCAGCGCCCCGAAAACGATCTGGAGGAGGCCCGCGACGACGGCCGCGCCGAGCATGCCGCGGAAGCCGAGGGCCCCGATGGCGTCGAGGACGATAACAATGAGGCCTGCGGCCGGGCCGTTGATCGTGACGGAGCTTCCGCCGAGCCAGGAGCCGAGGAGGCCACCGAGGACGGCGGCGATGAGGCCCGCCGACGCCGGAGCGCCGGAGGCGAGGGCGATGCCGATCGACAGCGGGAGGGCGACGAGGGCGACGGAGAAGCCGGCGGCGACATCGACTTTCAACGGGTGCGAGGTTTCCATGGTCATTCCTTCGGACGAGAGACGATGCGTCTATTTTCTGTTAGACGGAACCCGAAGATCGAGCAAAAAATAGTTAATTACCCTTCATGAAATTTAACGTCCATTAATTTCGTGCGGAACTTCGGACACTTAAGGCGAGCGGCGCCGGCGAGACGGCTAGAAATCGATCGCTTCCCGGGGAACCTCGCGCCACTCGCCCGGGCCCAGGGCGCCGAGCTCGAGGTTCGCGATCGCCCGCCGGACGAGGCGCAGGGTCGGGTGGCCGATGGCCGCGGTCATCTTGCGGACCTGCCGGTTCTTCCCCTCGGTGATCGTCACCTCGATCCAGACGTCCGCGACCGTCTTCCGGACCCGCACCGGGGGATCCCGGGGCGGAACCGCGGGTTGCGGATCGAGGATCCGCACCTGGCAGGGCCGCGTCTGGTAGTCTTCGATCCGCAGCCCCGCGCGGAAGCGCCGGAGCTCGTCCTCCGCGGGCACGCGCTCGACGAGCACCCAGTAGGTCTTCGGCTTTTCGTTCCGCGGGTTCAGGAGCCGCTCGATCAGGGGCCCGTCGTCGGTCAGGAGGAGGAGCCCCTCCGAGTCCTTGTCCAGCCGGCCCGCGGGATAGACGTCCTTCGGGATGCCGAACTCGGCGAGTGTCCGGGCGCCGTGCTCGGGGGTGAACTGTGAAAGAACTCCATAGGGCTTATGGAAGAGGATGTACCGTGCCATGGCCTATCCTAGCACAGGCCCGTGGCCCGGGCCTACAAATTCTGTCTGGCAGGAAAAGACAGAGACGCGGCGGGGCCCGCGGCGCTACCTTCGCCCGGAGACCGAAGGAGAACCGATGGAAAAGCTACTTCTTTTGATCTGCCTGGGGATCGTCTCGCTCGCGGGAGGATTCGTTTCCAACGCCCTCTGCAACTAGACACTTGACGCGGCGGCGGCGCCGCCCCTAAATTGGTGGCATGTCCGACTACGAAATCGTCTTCTCCGATGATCCGAACTTTAAGAAGCGTTGCCCGAAGTGCGGAAAGCACCCCTGCGCGTGCCCGAAGCCCGGCGACCTCGTGCCGCGAGCGCATACTCTAAAGGTTCGGCTCGAGAAGAACGGCCGCGGCGGAAAGACCGTCACCGTCGTCTTCGAGCTTCCGGCGAACGAGGCCTACTTCAAGGACCTCGAGAAGAAGCTCAAGGCGGTCTGCGGAACCGGAGGCTCGTACAAGAACAACGTGATCGAGATCCAGGGCGACCACCGGGAAAAGGTCAAGGCGTTCCTCGAAAAGACCGGCTTCCGGGTGAAGCTCGCCGGTGGATAAGCAGATGAACCTCTGCCTCCGCTGCCGGCGCCGGATCCGCACCTGCGTCTGCCACCTGCTGCGGCCCTTCGAGACCGCCTCCCGGTTCGTGATCCTCATGCATCCGATGGAGTTCAAGAAGGAGAAGGTCGGAACGGGCCGCTTCTCCCACCTAATCCTCGCGAACTCCGAGGTCCTCGTAGACGTAGGCTTCGACGGGAACGCGCGCCTCGGCGAGCTCCTCGCGGACCCGGCCTACGAGACGTTCCTCCTGTATCCCGGGACCGCGACGATCGACCTCGGGAGCGACGAGCTCCGTCGCCGGCTCGCGAAGCGTCCCCAGTTCGTCGTCATCGACGGCACCTGGCCCTGCGCCAAGAAAATGATGAAGCTCTCGACGTGTCTCCACGGGCTGCCGCGGGTGAGCTTCCGGCCCGGGCGCGTCTCCGAGTTCCGGGTGAAGCACCAGCCGCTGCCGGGCTGCCTCTCGACCGTCGAGTCGATCCACCAGGTCCTCCGCGACCTGAACCGCCTCGGCGTCGAGGCGACCTCGCCGAAGGAAGAGAACCTCATGGAGGTCTTCCGGTACACCGTCGAGCAGCAGGTCCAGCTCGCGAGCGACCCGGACCGCGCCGGCTACCGGAAAAAGTCCCTGTCGCTTCCCGGGGACCGGAAGACCTCGAAGAAGTGGGCGAACCGGCTCCTGTTCTTCGACCGCGCCGGAGACTGATCCTCCGGCGGTTGTGAATCCGGCCGAGTGTGCTAAACTTTTCCCAGGCACTTAGGTAAACGGAGTCAATG
>JBILTI010000050.1:0-8212 GCA_044371595.1 Bacteriovoracaceae bacterium | reverse complement strand
GTATGTGATTCCAGGCGGGCCGTGAAGGCCCTACCTGAAAATTAAACTAAGATGGGTTTAGCGGTTACCGCCAGAACCGGGGCCGGTCGTAGTTCTGGCCCTGGGCCTTGCCCTCGCGGCGCCGCTGGCGCTTGTCGACCTTTCGTTCTTCCTCGAGCTGCGCCTTCTCCGTCTCGGACTCGACGCCGCCGAAACTCTCGACGACGCCGCGGTTGCGGGGATTCGCCTCCATCTCCTGGCGCGCCTTCCGGTCGAGGCCCCGCTCCCGGATCTTAGGCTCTTCGAGGTTGGCCTCGTCGACGGCGGCGGTGCCCCGCGGAGACGTCGAGTGCCCTGACCCGTATGCTTCCACGCGCGGTTCGGCCCCGCGGGCCGCGGTGAGGGTAAGGAGAAGGGCGACGGTCAGAAATCCTTTCACGGTTTACCTCCTTGCACCTCTCCATTGTACCGCTTCCGCCGCGGCTAGAAAACAATGAGGCCCCTCGGGGAGGGGCCTCTTTACGATGAATTATGCTCGAGGCCGAATGGCCGACGACTACTGGTCGTCGGAGGCGTCGCCGCCGGTGTTCAGCGCCTTCCGCTCGCGGTTGGTGCGCGTCCGATCGGAGTAGTCGATGGCCTCCTCGGACTCGATGATCGTCGAGCTGTTGTTGTTCCGCTCTTCCATCTCCTGCTGCTCCTTCATCCGGGTCTCGTCGACCTCGGTTGGGGTAAGGGGCTGATCGTAGCTCTCGGCCTCCTCCGCCTCGATCATCTCGGCGTCCGAGCCCATCTCGGTGCCCATGACGGGAGACACGCTCGTTTCCTCGTAGGTCCGGGTCGTCGTCGTCTTCGTGCCGCCGGCCAGCGCGGGGACCGCGACGAGGGCCGCGAGGGAAAATACGAATAGCTTTCTCATACTACCTCCATGGTTCAATCTATCGCTTGATCTCACTGAGCAGGGCCGCCTTGAGCCCGTCGTCGTCGAGGTTCCGCCCCAGGTCGTGGAGCGAAATCATCCCCACGGGCCGCTTCCCGTCGTCGACCACGAGGAGCCGGGAGACCTGGTTCTCCCGCATGAGCTTCGAGGCGACGAGGAGGTCCTCGTTCTGGTTTACGAAGATGATCTCCGGGCGCATGGCGTGGGAGATGGGCCCCTTCGACGGCTGACCCTCGGCTACGCAGCTCACGACGATGTCGCGGTCGGTGACGAAGCCCACGGGCCGTTCGTTCTTGAACACCGGGACCGCGCCGATGTCTTCCCGTTTCATCAGCGCTGCGACCTTCCGGATCGAGTCGTTGATCTGGACTGTGCTAACTCCCTTGTGCATGACTTCCGAAACTTGCATTGCGACCTCCCTGTTCACAGGGGCGATTTTGTCACCGGGGACGAGGGTGAGAAATATAATTTCTCTAAGGCCCCCGCGAGGGCCGCGGCGTCAGCGCTGGTACTTTTCGGCGAGTTCTTCGATCAGGTACCCGACGGCGTAGGGAACCGAGTGATCCCGGTCCGTTGACCACGTGGTGGCGTGCGTGAAGCCGAGCTTGTGCATCCATTCGTGCATGAGGTTGTCGGCCACCTTGACCGGCGTGTACTTCGAGAAGTACTTCTCGTTGATCCAGATCCGGCGGGTGTTGGGATACGTATAGCCGATTGTATTAGTCGCCTGGTGGTAGAGCTCGAGCTCGACGTCCATGGCGTTGTCCCCGGGCGCCCCGCCGATCGACTCTGCGCCGTCGAAGATCTTCTCGTAGACGGCCTCGTTCGAGAGGCCCCCACTGTCTACGAACCGGCGCGCGCCCTTGTACTCGTAGTTCAGGATCCGCGTGCGGAACTCGGGGCTCCGGATCACGCGCTTGATGAGCTGGACCGCCCGGCGGAGCTTCTCCTCCTGGGGCCGGTCAAAGTTCACGAGGCGGACCCGGGCCTTCCAGGTCTCGGCGAGCGGATGGATGTCGCGGTCGTCGAAGGGAGCGAGCGGGCTCGCCGCAGCGGCGAGGGGGGCGAGGAAGAGAAGTAACATCCGTGTCATACGACTCCTGCTTGAAAAAGGGGTCCCCCTTCGGAGGACCCCACACTGACTTCCTGTCTGTGTCCCTGGCGGGCCCCGCTTCCGCGCAGGCCCGGTGACGTTTGCGGTTAGATCATCTTGCCGGCGAGTGAGCGCATGATGTAACCGATGCCGTACGGCACCGAGTGTTTGCGCTCCGGCGTCCGGTTCTGCGAGTGCTTAAACCCGAGCTTGTGGAGCCACTCGTGCGTGAGATTCATCGCGACTTCGTTCTCGCCGAACGAGGTCTTGTCGAGGTAGCGCGTGTTCACATAGACCGTCTTGATGCTCGGCTTGGTGTAGCCGATGACGTTGGCAGACTCGCGGTAGGCCTCGAGCCGGAGATCCATGGTGTTGTTCCTCCGGTCGTTGAGCTTCTCGGCGCCGTCGAGGAGGCGCTTGTAGATCTGGGCGTTCGAGAGGCCGGCGTTGTCCACGAACTGCTTCTTTCCCTTGTAGGTCTTTCCAAGGACCCTCCGCTTGAACTCGTCGGAGGCGACAACGCGCTTGATGAGGTCGAAGGCGCGGTGGATCTTCTCTTCCTGGTCGCGGTCGAAGCCCGAGAGGTCGGCGCTGATGTCGAAGGTCTGCGCCTGCACCGGGGCCGGGGCGCTCGTCGTGATCTCGGCTTCGCTGATCTCCGCGCCGCTGCCGCCGCCGGCGCCGCCCTTACCACAAGAGGCAAGAACCAAGAACATGAAGAGAAATGAGAATGTTCGAGTCATGAGTTACCTTCCTTAGTTTGTTTTGCGGATCAACCTTCGCCGGGAGATCCTTAAGACATCCTTTAGATGGACCCATGTTAATCACAAACGTTCGGCATCATCAACCCGTCGCCGCACGTGTTTTTTTCGAGCCGCGGTCATAACGGAGCGGCGCCGGAGGGCACGGCGGGTTTTCGCTCCGAACGGGCGACGGAATTCTGGCGGCGTAACCGGTGAGGATGAAGATGGGCGCCACCGCCGCTCGGCGAATCGGCACGAAAAAAAAGTTCGCCGCGGGGCCAGTGGAGCATTAGCTCATCGTTCTGGTTTTTCTATTTATTCACGATCGACTCCAGAACGAACCGTGCGAGGGCGGCCTGCTCCTTCTGCGGAATCTGGAGGTACCAGCGGTGGAAGCGATCCTTCAGGAAACGTTTATCGATTTTTCCGCGGGCGGCGCCGAGGCCGCGCGCGAGGAAAGCTTTCTTTTGCGTAAACATGCGAGCTTCCGTCTTTTCTGATTGAGTTGATAGGTTCCGATGCGAAGGTGTTGAAGCGGAGATGTTTCTGATCGATCCGGAGCGCTTCCCCGAGGGTCAGCTCGGCGATCCGCCGCCAGCCGCGGCCTTCGTCGAGCTCGAGCCAGAGGCGGGCGACGGCCCCGGACCGCGAGTGTTACGACGACCCCGCGCAGGTGAAACATCCGCGCGCCGCGGGCGAAGCTCAGGACCTCGAACGCGAGCCCCAGTGGATAACTCGTTAGCCGGGCGATGGTCTCGAGCACACTCATGGCCCTATTATGGGACACGTTGGACTAAGCCGCAGCCCCGGATCAACCGACTCAACGGAAACTTTTGTTTCCAACCGCGCCCGGTCGCGAAGATCTCTCAACCTGAAGGGGGACCCATGAAACGCCATCTTCGCCCGCTGCACCAGCAGGTCCTGTTTCTCACCGGCGCCACGAGCGGGATCGCCCTCGCGACGGTCCGCCGCGCCTTCGAACAGGGGGCGCGGATCATCCTGGTTTCCCGGGACGGGGAGAAGCTCCGGCGGCTCCACGCTGACCTGCCGCGGAAAGGCCTATTGCTCGGCGTTCGCGGCGGCCGACGATACCGCGGGGGAGGAGCTCGCCGCCGCCCGGCCCCGCGACCCCGGCGGCGTTCTGATCTCCGTCGGTCCGTTGTTCTCGGCGCGGGGGCCCTTCGTTCCCGGTCTGTCCGCAATGCCCCGGCACGCCGTTCGGCGCGCGACGGCCGCGCTCAACCCGACCCACGTGGCGCTGATTCACCCGCGGGGGACGCCCGACGTCGTCGCGCGAGAGATCCTTCGCCGGGCGACTGATGTCCCGCGCGCGTGAGCGACCGGGCGATCGTCGTTGACCTCGACGGGACGCTCGCGGACATCCGGATCCGGCTGTGGCATCTCGCGGGGAAGAAGATGGATCGTACGAGCTTCGATAAGACCATCAAGACCGAGGAACTCCGCGACCAGACCGTCGCGTGGCACGCGCGGCACCGGGTTCCCTAATACCACCTCTTCCTTCGCCCCGCCGGTGATCAACGGCCCGATACGGCGCTCAAGCGCGAGATCTACGAGCGCCATGCGCCGGGGAACTTCTAAGCGAGGCCGCCTTAGTGGAGCTGCCTAGGCCGCAAGCTCCTCGCTGTCTTCCTCTTCTTCCTGCTCTTCGCTGCCGCGTTCGAAAGCGTAGCCGTCATCGGTGAAGGTCGCGGGCCCCAGGACGAGGCCGAACAGCATGAGGACTTTTAAGATCGCCATAGGTCTTCTCCTAGTGAAGGTTCCGGAGCCGCCGGAGGGGGTTCTTCGCGTCCACCGGCGCCCGGACCTTCGCATCGTTGTCAAAGTAAACGTACACGTCGCGGGGCTGCGGCGGGGCCGCCGCCTCCGTGATCGTCAATCGGTCGGCCGGCTCCCCGCCGCGCTCCCCGCGGGAGATCCGTTCGCACCAGAAGTCGAGGGCCCGGGCCCCATAGCCGCTCACGTAGAGTTCCGCGTCTCCGAGGGGCCGGAGGTAGACGAAGTCCGCGGTGACGTCCTCGAAGTAGGGCCACTTACCGGCCGTGTCTGCGAAGACGAGGACGACGTTGTGCGCGCGCAGGAGGTCGACGAACCACTGGTTCAGGAAGGAGACGTGCCGGACCTCGACCGCGTGCCGGATCCGGTGGTTCACCGGGGCCCCGAGGAACGTGCGGTCCGGGGCGAGCGGGTGGCCCGCGGCGCGTCGGCGGGTCTCGCGGAAGTCCCGCGGGAGGAGCGCTAAGAAGGCCTCCCAGCGGTCCGGCCCGAAGCCGAGGTTCGGGGGAAACTGCCAGAGGATGGGCCCCAGCTTTTCTCCGAGAGCGAGGACGCCGTTCGCGAAGAAGTTCGCGACCGGTGTGGAGACGTCCTTTAGCCGTCGCACGTGCGTGACGTAGCGGTTGGCCCTGACGGCGAGGACTAGGCCCGGGGGGGTCAGGTCGTACCAGCGCCGGAAGCTCGCGGGCCGCGGGAGCGAATAGAGGGTCCCGTTCACCTCGATCGTCGGCAATTCCCGGCCCGCGAACTCGAGCTCGTGCTTGTGGCCCAGTCGGGGAGGGTAGAACGTTCCCCGCCAGCCCGCGTACGTCCATCCGGAGATTCCGACTTTCACGTGGCCCATACCGGGAGTGTACCAGAGACGGAACCGTCTGGTGAGGGCGCCGGCGCCGGGAACCGAAGCGCTTTCCTCGCGCATTCTCCATGAACGCTTTAGGGCCCCGCGGTTCCCGGTCCCGGCCCGGTTTGCTATCGTTATGGTGTCCGGAAACGGGGCCTTCGAGGCGGGACAAGGATGAACAGGAGTTGATCCTTAAACCGACGAAGGGCCGCGCATAAAGCATCATGCGATAACCGGACAAAAGAAGGCCATCTCACGGTGGCCTTCTTTGTAAAAGGCTAACCCGGAAACCGTCACTCGGTTTCCTGCCGCAGACCAGACCGGCGATCATCTAACCCACGTTCAACGGTCCCGCAGCGGCAAGCGGTTGGTCTTTTTTTTGGGGGAGCCATGTGGGAGCTGACGACGCAGTGGTAGGAGCTCTTCTTCCGCGGCACCTTCATCTACATTTCGATCTTTATCCTTATGCGCTTCTGGGGGAAGAAGCACCTCGACGAGGTGACTCTCTTCGACTTCATCCTGCTCCTCCTCATCTCCGAAGTAATCCAGAATTCCCTCGTCGACGACGACAAGGGCCTCCCCGACGGCCTCACCGTGTTCCTGACCTTCCTGTTCTGGAACGCCCTCGTGAACCGGTTGACCCACCGGTACCCGCGGCTCGAGGCGCTCCTCATGGGCCGGCCCGAGTTCCTGCTTAAAGACGGGCGTGTCATCGAGGCCGTGAAGGTCCTGGAGCACATCACCGACCAGGAACTCATGAGCGCCCTCCAGGAGGAGGGGATCGACGACGTAAGTAAGGTGAAACAGGCGACCATCGAAACCAACGGCCACATTACGGTCCTCCACTAGGAAATAACTTAGACGGGGCGCCGGTCCCGGAAGGAAATTCTGCCCGATGGGTTAGATATTACGCGACGTCTGGTGTATGGTAGCCCTATCCCCTTCTACCGTGAGGACTACTATGGCATTCGAAACTTCGTTCAATAAGGACCTCGCCCGCAAGCTGGCGTCGTCGAAGAACCCCGAGGCAACCCTCGACAAAGAGCTCGCCGCCTACAAGACCCGGGCCCTCGAACTGAACGCGGCCCGCGAGCTCATGGCCGACGGCTACGACAAGGTCCTGAAGGGGCTCAAGCTCGCGTTCCCGCAGCTCGACCTCGATGACAAAAACCTCCTAGGCTCTCCGAACCGCATGGCCCGGGCGCTTCTCGAAGTCTGCTCCGGCCTCGGCACGAGCCAGAAGGAGATCTTCTCCACGACGTTCCCGGCCGAGAACTACAACGAAGTTATCATCCTGAAGGACATCGACTACACGTCCCTCTGTAGCCACCACTTCTTCCCGTTCATCGGCAAGGCCCACGTCGGGTACCTCCCGGACACGAGCCACGGCGACGAGTCGCGGGTCGTGGGGCTCTCGAAACTCGCGCACATCGTTGATATGCACGCCCAGCGGCCCCAGCTCCAGGAGCGGATGTGCTACGGCATCATGGATTCGATCAAGGAAGAGCTTAAACCGGCCGGCGTTATGGTGGTGATCGAAGGTTCCCACGGCTGCCTCACCTGCCGGGGGGCGAAGAAGGCCAACGCCTCGATGATGACCTCCGCGGTCGACGGAAAGTTCAAGGAAGACCCGAAGGTCCGGGCCGAGTTCCTCTCTCTCATCAAGCAAAGCTAGGTTCGCTACTTTAACTCTACGACGGCGGCGGCGTTGCCGTTGTAGAGGAACCAGTTGTAGGCGCGGGCCTCGAACCGGTTACCGTTCGAGTCCCGCACGTAGAACGCCCCGCGGGGATTGCACTCGTCCGCGTCGATCTCGTAGCAGCTCCCCTTGATCCGGTCGTCGTAGCCGACGATGAGCACGACGTGCCAGTAGTCGTCGTCGTTGTAGTTTACGATCACCGGTGCCCGGCGCTCCACGAGCATCTTCTTCACATGCTCGACGTCGCGCGGAGCGAGGACTCGCGTGGCGTGCTTCTTTCCGCGCGCGAAGAGGAACTCGGTCTTGACCGCCGGCACCGGAAGCCGGGGAAGGGCGAAGAACTCGGGGTGCCGGTCCCACACGGTATAGTTATCCGTTCCGTCGCTGTTCTTCGCGGCGAAGGGCCAGTGCGAGATGTGAACCGCTTCCCCGTGGTTGAACCGCCGGACTACGTCCTCGATAAAGTGGAAGGTCGGACTCCGCCGGTCGCGCCAGTCGCGCTGCCAGATCACGAAGGATTCGCTGAGATCGTTCTTCGAGCCAGGTCGCGGGTTCCGGAGGTTATCTTTTTTGTTCATCAAGAGTTCCATCGCCCCGGTGGAGGCCACGTAGAGGCAGGTGTTCGTTTCCCCCTGATCCGGTGCCTTCATAACGAACGGGAGAAGTTCCTTATAAGAAGACGGTAGGGCACCGAAGGCCGGGACCGATGCGGCGACGAGGAGCGCGATGATGCTGTTTTTCATAGGTTCGGATCATACTTATCTGTGCGCGCCGTTGCCCAGCGACCGTGAAAAAAACACTTACCACCGTTCGATGACCCGAAAGGCCTTGAAAACCTTGTGTATTCCATGGTCTAGTTAGTGGAAGTAAAGAAAGGGCATCGAATGAAACACCTTTTCCTCGCTTTTCTAGTTTTCCTAGGTCCCCTTCTCCGGGGCACCGGGGCCTGGGCGAAACCCTGCGAAGTCTTTGGCATCTCCGACAGTCCGCAGAAGCTCACCTGCGTCTTTAGAACGGGGGCGATGAAGCTCACTTGCCAGCAGGGCACCTATTACCTCGATCGAGCTCGGGTAACTTCCGCCTATCATCTCGAGGTTGAAGACGGCCCGGTTCCCTTGGTGTT
>JBILTI010000049.1:0-8231 GCA_044371595.1 Bacteriovoracaceae bacterium | reverse complement strand
AAAAGGCCAAGCGGACGACCCGCATCTCGATGGAACAGATCCGGGCGGTCCTCGCAAATCAGTTCTTCACCTGCGCGGGGATCTCGGGCGCCGGTTGCCCGGAGGGTCTCGCCCGGCTCCTCATCATCGACCGGAAAGACCCCGATCGCTCTGGCGTCTGCAGCGGGTTTCTCGTCTCCGCCGACACGCTGGTCACGAACCAGCACTGTGTTCCGTCCGGGGCCGTCTGCGATCAGACCTACGTCGCTGTCTACGCCGGCGGAGGCTACCAGGAGGCGCGGTGCCTCTCCCTTACGCAGACGCTAAATGACTTCGACGACCCGAACGACCCGCGGAAGGTCCTCGACGTCGCGATCATGAAGATCACGCCGGTTTTTACCGGACGGAACTTTGTTCCGGCGGTCGCCGATGCGCTTCCGGGAGATCCCGTCACGGCGTGGGTCATCGATCACACGGGGCTCGACCGGTCGTCGCCGAACCTCCTCGAGAGCCGGGTGACAGAGTTCCGCTGCCGCGTGGCCCCGTCGGGCGGCTGGTCCGCGATGATCGTCGACGAGTGCCCGATCATCAAGGGGAACTCTGGGAGCCCGCTCGTGGACGACCGGGGCGAGGTCGTGGGAATCGTCTGGGGCGGCTCCGCCCACACGGTTCGCTCGGATCTTTCCCTCTTCGCGCGCCGCCGGTTAGAGGCGATCGGGGCCGCGACGCCGATCTCTCGGTTCCGCCAGTACCTGCGAGGTCCGCTACGGAGTGACAGTTTCCGCGTAGAGGATTTCGAGGATTGACGGGGGGACTTCCTCCCCGGCGTGGATCCGGCGGAGCCACTCCTGCTGCTCGCCGCTCAGAAACCGCGTGAGTGGCTGGGCGACCATGGGGCTTCGCTCAAAGGCCCGCGCCAGGAGCGCGTCCCATTCCGGGTGGAACCGCGTGAGATCGTCCGGGCGAACGAACTCCCGCTCGTGGTCACCGAGGGCGCACTTGAACGGCTCGATGATGTTCAGGGTCCCGTAGTCGTTGGTGAGCTCGTCGCCACGGGTGATGTCGCGGATGGCGACCTCGAAGCCCAGCGGCGTGATCATCGAGTTCGGCGCGTAGCTGTGGTTCACGTACCGGGTGAGATCCCAGCAAAAGACGTAGTTCCCGTGCCGGTCCCGGTACGTGTATTTTAGGAGGTTTTCGAGGTTCGCCGAGGTGAGCAGAAGGACCTCTTCTTTCTTGAAGACCCGGTCGAGCTCGTCGCGCACCCAGGTGATGGTGCCGAGCGGAATGTCGTGGGTGGCGAAGATTCCGTAGCCGATTTCCTCGGAAACGAAGCGGAGTTCCGTATGTGGATGAAGCATACAAAAACATTAGCCGGAAAGGCGGGGAACTCAAAGCAAAGATTGCACCCCGCGGCTAGTGCCGGGCATTCCGCTCGCTGTCGAAGTCGCGCTTAAACTGATCAGATCGATCGGTTCCGTCTCCGAGCGGGCCCCGGTGGTAGGAGCTAACGTCCGGATCGAGCCCCGCGTCGGTTTCGTTATCAAACGAAGCGAGGAGTTGATCAATCTTATGTCGGATCTCGGTCTTGGACTCCCCGTACCGGCCCTCCACGATCGAGGAGACCTCGTACAGGTTGCCCCGCACCTCCTCGAGCTCCTCGTCCGTTAGCGCCCCCCAGAGGTTGCGAAGGCCCCCTTTGATCTCTCCCCAGTTTAACTCGAACTGCCGTTCCGTCAGCATCGACTCCTCCTCGGTTCGCGGTTCTCCCCTACGAAAGCAGGAACGGTGCCACGGCCGGCACCTTCTTTGCTTCTACTTCTACGCTTAACTAAGGAGAACCCATGAGTCAGAGAAGATCAACGCACGTCGAGAAAACGCTCAAGAGCATGTCCCGCCGGGCGAAGGCCGGCGCCGGGAACGCCGACCCGTCGCTCCGGGACCAGTACGCGATCATCCGCGAAGACCTTCTGAAGCTTCGCGAAGACCTCCAGAAGGGCTACGACATGGCGAAGGGCATGGTCGAAAAGCGCGGCCTTCTTGGCCAGCTCTTCAAGGCCCGCTAGGTTCCCGGTGGGGGTAGCGAGTCAACTTGACTCGGCCAACGCGCTCCTCGCGAGGAAGCGTGCCCCCTCGGGCAGTTGCCCTGACGCTTAAGCCGGCAAAATCTTACCGCACGGCCAATGGCACGGAAGCTGCCATACAAAGACGCAGGCAGATCTCGTGATTACAAGGAGAGAGATATGTTAAGAGCAGCCATCGCCTTCTTCGTCCTAGGCCTCGTCGCGATCCTCCTCGGTGCCAACGGGATCGGGGGCCTTTCCGTCGACATCGGTAAGACTCTTCTGTTCGTATTCCTGATCCTGGCCGTGATCAGCTTCATCGCCAGCCTCGTCGTCGGTAAAAAGATCGTTAAGTGAGGGGTCCTATGGGTCGAAAGAAACACTACCTGATGACGTGCCTCGCCCTTCTCTTCCTCGGACTCATCGTCGCCCGACCCGGCTCTGCCTTCAACGGCGAATCCGACCTCCGATCGGAGCGGGAGTACCAGATGAACATCCTCGTGGTGCGGTTCGAAGGGCCGGAGTGAGCTAGGTTTCCGCGAGGAAGCGCGCGCGGAGTTCTCCGAGGTCGAACTCCGAGAGGAGCTTTTCGAGCCGCTGGCGCGGGTAGGCCCGCGGGAGTTCTTTCTGTTGCGCGACGATCAGTTCGTTCTTCATCGAATGCTCCCAGCCGATGAGCTCGGTGACGGTAACCTGATAACCGGCAGCTTCGAGTTCGAGGCAGCGGAGCACGTTCGTGAGCTGGCTCCCGAATTCCCGAGTGTGAAGGGGATGACGGTAGATTTCCGTAAGCGCGGTTCGGCCCAGGTTGCGGCCCTTGTGCTTCCGGAGCGTCGCTGCGACCTCGGCTTGGCAGCAAGGAACGAGCACCACGAACTTCGCCCGCCGTTTAAGGGCGAAGCGGATGGCGTCGTCGGTCGCCGTATCGCAGGCGTGGAGCGCGGTGACGATGTCGACCGCCGGCGGAATCGCCGGAGAGGTGATCGACTCTTCTACGGAAAGGTTCAGAAATTCCATCCGGTCGAACTTCAGGCGTTCCGCGAGGTCCCGCGATCGGGTCACCAGCTCGTCGCGGGTTTCGATCCCGAAGACCCTCCCCCGACCGAGATTTTTATAAAATAGGTCATAGAGGATGAAGCCGAGATACGACTTCCCGGCCCCGTGGTCGACGAGCGTCAGCGCCCGTGCCTCGTCGCTGGCCAGCTCCGTCAAGAGCGGCTCGATGAAATTAAAGAGATGGTAGACCTGCTTGAGCTTTCGTCGGGAATCCTGGTTAAGCTTTCCGTCCCGCGTGAGGATGTGGAGCTCCTTCAGGAGTTCGATCGACTGACCGGGTTTTAGGTCGAGCATGGTGTTCGCGTTCATGCCCCCGAGTATAGCACGGAAAATAGAATACCACTCCGGAAAACCGGAGTGGTACATCGGCCCTCGGGGACGTGCTAACGGTGCAGGATAAATGGTTGCCGATAGCGTTTACGGACGTCAGTTCATTCGAACCGGGACGTGTTAGCGGTACTGGGACTCGCACGTGGCGTGCCACGGCCCGGTACTCTCTTCTCGCCGGCTTCGCTTCGCGGCGGACCCCCTCCCGGGGAGTTTTGACACATTTTCTCGGGGTGATATTCCATATCTGCCAGCTTCCGCAAAACGGGATAGACTAGGACCGGGGTAACCAAGGGAGTGCTTATGGACGTCCCCCAGAATCTCCTCGGACGCTACCTCGATCGACGGAAGCAGGACCTCGAGGCGTGCCTCCTGGCGCTGGAAACGAAAGACTTCTCCCGCCTGGAAAAGGTCGGGCATCAGTTGAAGGGAAACGGCGTGACCTTCGGATTCACCGATCTTTCGGGCATTGGAACGGATCTCGAAGCGGCGGCGCTTCGGCGAGACCTCGCGGGTCTCGAACGGGCGCTGCACCGGTTCTCGGGCTGGCTCCGACGGCACGTTAATTGAGGTTCATTTCCTTGAGCTTCCGATAGAGAGTCTTCCGGTCGATGCCAAGGTCCTTGGCCGTCTGTTCCTTCGCGCCGTCGTTCTTGTCGAAGATGTACTGGATGTACTTCTTGGAGAGCTCTTCGAGGGTCACGGGCCGGTCATCTTCGAAGGAGATGCCCGGCCCGCTCTGCGGCGTCTTGACCATCGAGAGCGGATAGTTCTCTTCCGTCGGAAGATCCTCGGGCTGGATCAGCTCGGAGGTCGTGAGGACCACCGCCCGTTCGATCGCGTTCTCGAGTTCCCGGACGTTACCCTTCCACTCGTAGCCCTCGAGTTTATGGATCGCTTCCTTGCTGAAGCCCTTGACCGCGGCGTTGTTCATCATGGCGAACTTCTTAAGGAAGTACTCGGAGAGCGGCAGGATGTCCTCCTTCCGTTCGCGGAGTGGGGGCATGTAGATCGGAATGACGTTCAGGCGGAAGAAGAGGTCTTCCCGGAACCGCCCCTCGGCGACCTCCCGCCGGAGATCCTTGTGGGTCGCGCAGATGATCCGCGCCGAGATGTCCCGGTACTGGTTTTCGCCGATGCGCTTTACCTTCCGCTCCTGGAGTACGCGGAGGAGCTTCGCCTGGAGCGGAAGGCTCAGGTCGCCGATCTCGTCGAGGAAGAGCGTGCCCTTGTTGGCCTCCTCGAAGAGGCCGATCTTCTTGTCGTGGGCCCCGGTGAAGGAGCCCTTCGCGTGGCCGAAGAGCTCGGACTCGAGAAGGTTCTCGGGGATCGCGGAGCAGTTGATGGCGACGAAGGGTCCGTCCTTCTTGTCGCCGAGTTCGTGCACGGCGCGGGCGATGACTTCCTTCCCGGACCCGGATTCACCGGTGATGAGAACGTTCGCCTGGGAGCCGGAGACGCGGCGGGCGAGCTCGAAGGCCTTCTTGAAGCCCGGCGACTTTCCGATTACGCCCTTGAGTCCGGACACCTCTTCCTGGAACAAGCTCTTTAAATTATTGTTCTCCGTCTGGACCTCGTTGAGGAAGAGGGCCCGCTGCACGGAGATGAGGAGCTGCGGGATGTGGAGCGGCTTCAAGACGAAGTCGTAGGCCCCCGCCTCGATCGCCTCCACCGCCGTCTCGACGCTTCCTTCGGAGGTCATGAGGATGATCGGAAGGCTCGTGGTGGATCTCCGGATCCGCTTAATGAAGTCTAACCCGGACATCGCGGGGAGCTTGAGATCGGAGATGACGACGTCGGGCTCGAGGCGCTTGTGCTCGATTTCGATCAGCGCCTCTTCCGCATTGCTGAAGCCGGAAATCTTGTAGCCCCGTTGCTTGAAGAAACTCGAAAGCAAATCCAGAAGGTCCAAATCATCATCTATAAGAGTAATGCTTGGGCTGTTTTTGAGTTTCATCGGGGCCAAAATCCTTTAGCGTGAAATTTTGCCCAATATAGAGGCAAAAATACCCAGTGACAAGGTTTTGTGGGAGGGCAAGATATTGAATAAATTAGTATCGGGATGTGGCATCGTGAGTGCAAAAAGTTGACTCGTGACTTCCGACATAACATAAGAAAAGGATTTTTTATGTTACGAGCTGCAATTACTTTTTTTCTGATCGGCCTCGTTTCGTTCCTCCTCGGAGAGCGTGGCCTCCTGCGCGTGTCGGCCGACGTCGGGAAGCTCCTGCTCCTTATCTTCTTTATGTTCTCCGCTCTGAGCTTCGTCGCCGCGGTCACCGTCGGTCGGACGGATCAGCTTCGGTAGGGAGGACTCCCTGAACCGCGCGGATTCGCTCCGTTCCTTCCTACGAAGGCGCGGTCCCCGGTTCGCCGCTTACTGGAAGGAGGAAGTCGCGGAGGTGTTGACCGAGATGACCAACGAGTTCGCACTCCTCCGGCGCGCCGGTCGCCGCACCGGAGGTGACGTTCGGAGCGCCGTCGTCTCCGCGTCGGAGGTTCTCTTGGTGGCGAAGATCCTGCCGGGGAGGCTTTGCTCCGGCGTCGCCTACTTCCGCGAGGACTTCCTCGGGGAGCTGGAGCGGCTGCCGGCGGCGAAGCAGCGGCGGATCTTCGTCCTGAAGCTCGCCGGCGCCCTGACGTCGTGCATCCTCGGAACCGTCTACGATATCCGGCGGGGCAAGGCCGAGCTCCGATTGCAGAAGGGGACGAACCTCGGCGCCGCGACCCGGCTCGTGTTGGCCGAGGTTCTGCTTAGGTTCGGCCGCCGGATCTTCCTGCGTCTCCTCGCGGACTCCGACCGAGAACTGACCGAACCGGAGGACAAGGCCCAGATCCGGTACCTCGTCGAGCTCCTCGGCGGAGGATCGGAGGGAGAACAGACGGCCGCGGAACCGGCCCTGGAAATTGTGGAAAACCTCAAAAAATATCTCATGACTGGCGAGCGGTGATTTGAGTAAGATGGCGCCATGAACCTCAATGAAACGTTGGAAAATCTACGCGTCAGTTACCAGGCCTCGCGGCTCGACATCGATGACTGCGACGCCGACCCTGTCCTCCAGTTCGACAAGTGGCTCGAGCAGGCGATCGCGAGCAAGTGCGACGAGCCGAACGCGTTCGTCCTCTCGACCGTCCGGGACGGCCAGCCCCGGGGGCGGGTGGTGCTGCTGAAGGCCGTTCACGAGGACGACTTCGTCTTCTACACCAACTACGACTCGGCGAAGGGTCACGAGCTGGCGACGAACAAAAAGCTTTGCATGACCTTCCTCTGGCTTCCGCTTCAGCGGCAGGTCCGGATCGAAGGCACCGTGGCCAAGGTCAGTGCGGCGGCGTCCGAGGAGTACTTTCATAAGCGGCCCCGCGGGAGCCAGCTCGGCGCCATCGCGTCGCCGCAGAGCCGGCGGGTCGAGAACCGGGCCGCGCTCGAAAAGCTCTTCCACGAGGCGGAGCTGAAATTCGAAGGGCGGGAAGTGCTGCCGAGGCCTTCGCACTGGGGCGGCTACAGCGTCACGCCGAGCTTCGTCGAGTTCTGGCAGGGCCGGGCGAACCGGATGCACGACCGGATCTGTTACGAGAAAAGCGCCGGCGGCTGGACCCGCTACCGGGTCGCGCCCTGACGCGAGCGAAAGATCTCCGAAAACGCCCAGGCCCAGCCGAGGCCTACGAGGACGCCGCCGACGATGTCCCCCGGGTAGTGAACGCCGAGGTAGATGCGACTGTATGCGACCAGCGCCGGAACCAGCCAGAGGAACCAGAGGTGGCGGTCGCGGAGCCGCAGGCCCCGGAGGGAAAAGAAGACCAGCGCCACGGAGTTGGCGGCGTGGGACGAAACGAAGCCGTACTTTCCTCCGCACTTCTGTCCAAAGCTATAGATGAGGGGCTTGAGGTCGAGTTCCCGGCACGGCCGCAGTCGGTCGACGAAGTTCTTTAAGAGATACGACGAGGTGACGTCGCTCGCGGCGAGGGTGAGCAGGAGAAACAGGCCAAAGATTGTCGTCTCCCGGCGTCCGTTGGTTCGGTAGCAGCGCCAGAAAAAATATCCGACGAACGGGAGCCAGAGGCCCTGGCCGGAGAGGGTTTGCATCACCGGGTTAAGCCAGGAGACGTGGAACGAGTTGAGGATCAGGAAGAGGGCGCGGTCGAGTGCGAGGAGACCGTCGATCACTGCAGGGTTCCCAGAAGCTTCTTGAGCCGGAGGCGGAACACGTTAACGACCGCTTCGAAGACTATCTTCCGGCTCATCTTCGATTTCCCGACGGTCCGTTCCCAGAAGGTGATCGGGACCTCGACACAGGGAAGGCCCTGGGACCACACTTTATACTTGAGCTCGATCTGGAAGGCGTAGCCGATGGAGAAGACCCTGTCGAGGTTCAGACTCTTGAGGGCCTTCCGCGAGTAGCAGTTGAACCCGCCGGTCGAATCCGAGAACGGTATTCCGGTGATGAGCTTGGCGTATATCGAGGCGAAGTACGACAGAAGGAGCCGCTGCATGGGCCAGTTCATGATCCGGATCCCGCCGATGTAGCGCGAGCCGATGGCGAGATCGTAGGTGCCGACCTTTCGGACGAACTCGGGGATCGCTTCGGGATCATGGGAGAAGTCGCAGTCCATGGTGACCACGGCATCGAAGCCCTCCTCGAGGGCCCAGCGGAAGCCGCGGATGTAGGCGGTCCCGAGGCCCAGTTTCCCGGTCCGTTCGATGAGGAAGAGGTTCGACTTTTTCTGCTGGAACGACTTTACGATCGCGGCCGTGCCGTCCGGGGAGCCGTCGTCGATGATGAGCACGTTGAGCGCGGGGTGGAGGCG
>JBILTI010000048.1:0-8254 GCA_044371595.1 Bacteriovoracaceae bacterium | reverse complement strand
GAGGGCCCGGATCTTGTCGTTGACGGCCGCCACGGTAACGGGCTCGCCGGTTAGGGTGTCGAAGTCGCCCTCGAGGAGGCCTCCGCCCGGCTTGTCGTCGCCGACGCCTTCGTTCGTGATGAAGCGATTGAAGTAGACCATGAGGTCCGTCCCCGGCGGCAGCGCGCAGGTCTTCCGCGTGCCGTTGGTGCCGAAGTTGGTCCCGAACCCCGAGCAGCAGCGGGTGGCGTCGGTGACGACCTTCCCGAGCGGGGAGCAGCACTTAAAGTCGTTGGCGGAGAAGATCGGCTCGTGCTGGAGCCCGTGCATGTTGGTGAAGTTCCCCGAGGCCGTGTAGGACCCGCCGGAGGAGGTGCGCGCGGTGTAGCTCGAGACCCAGGAGAAGGAGGCGGCCCGGAACTGGGCGGTCGTCGTGACCGTGGGCGTGAAGATCCCGGGGACGATCCGGTCGACGTTGTCCGTGCAGGTGAGCTCTTCGAAGCTGATCTGCGGGACGCCGGAGAGTTCGAGGAGGCCCAGGCGCTTGAGATAGAAGAAGCTCGTTCCTGGGCGGAAGCGGGTGACGATGCCGGAGCCCGACGTGATCGTCTCGAAGCGAACGCCGAGTTTCCGCGTCCCCGTGTTGAGGCCGGAGGTGATCCCGACGCGGAGGATGCGGTTCGTGAAGTCGTAGCTGTAGTGGCAGGCCGCCGGGTTCGTACTATGGATCGTCGTCGTCGCCGTCGGCGAGAAGGCCGCGTCGTAGGCGCAGTTGAACCGGGTCGGGGTCGCGTCGTCCCGCTCGATCTGGATGAAGGTTCCGCTCCCGACGTTCGCCTCGAAGTTGTACGTCACGTAGCTCGGGATCTGGAGCGCGATGTTCCGGCGCGCCGTCGGACTGGTGTTCGACAGGTCGATCACGACGCTGGAATCGGCGTCCGCGCTCCGCGGGACGAAGTAGAAGTCTGGGTTGTTCGTCGAGCTGAAGCTCGGGGTGACCGTGTTGACGGTGATTGTCCCGTACGGCACGGGCCCCGACGGAAGCACATCGAGGGCCGAGTCGAGGATCGAGTACTGGGCGCAGGAGCTCGTCGTGTTCGTCGGATCCTTGCAGTAGTGGGAGTTGTCGAGCTGCGCGAGGGCGGTGACGTTCGCCGAGTACTGGGCCCCGACGATTTCCGGATCCGTCAGGAGCGGCGTGCGCGAGTTGATGCAGCGGAAGTTAGTCACGTCGAGGACCAGGCGGTTCCGGCGGGACCAGTCGTTGGAGCCGTCGGAGAACTTCCGCACCCAGCCCCCGCCGCAGCAGGTGTCGCCGTTCGCCTCGGAGAGCGTGGCCCACTGCTTGCCGGTCCGGACGTTGACGCCGAAGGAGTTCGTTCCGAGGAGGCCCCCGGAGCGGTCCTGGAACGCCGAGAGCGGCGGCCGGTCCGTTGAGCCGATCCCGGATACGGTTGCGTAGCGGCTGTAGCGGCGGGCGTGGTTCGGCGAGATCCCCGGATGGACCGACATCCGGAGGTCCCGGGTGGCCGGATCGTAGGAGCCGCCGGCGGTTCCGAGCGGCAGGTCCGCGGTGTACGACGTGAGATCCTTACCGATCTCGCGGCAGCAGGTGTTCTTGCTCATGTCGTAGTTCTTGAAGGCCTCAGTGTCCGTTATGGCGGGCTTCGGATCGGCCTGGCCGCAGACCAGGGACTCGCTCCAGTAGCTCTTCTCGGCGGCGTTTCCGAAGAAGGTGTTTCCGAACAGGTCGGTCTGCGCGGCGTGGAGCTTGTTCGGCGAGCAGTCGAGGTCCGTGTGGCAGGCCGCCCCCGCGCGGCGGAGGCAGGCGTCCCGCACCAGCGTCGGATCGACGATGATCTGGGAGCTAAGGGGCCTCGCCTCGATCTGGCGGAACGGGGAGGAGCTCATGAGGTTATCGGCCGTGGAGGTGAGGGACGCCGTCGGGAGCAGCGACTCGAGGCCGCAGGCGTTCTGCGTCGTCGCCCGCGAGGCGTAGCCGGCAATGAGGCCCGCGGTGGTGAACATCTCGTAGTTTCCGTTGGCGTCGAGGACAGGACAGGACGCGTGCCGGTTGTCGCTGAAAAGCCCCGCGTTACAGGAAGCGATCTGGTTGATGTAATCCGCCCGCCGGGTCGGGTCCGGGGCCCCGTGCTGGACGAAGGGGTCGGCGAGGGCCGTCTGGTTCGTCTGCGCGGGGAGCGCTTTTCCCGGCTGACACAGGCCCGTCCGGGTCGCGAGCGTCGGCTCGAAGGGCGCGACGTTTTCGCTCACTGTGTTCCGGACCGCGCTCGGCAGGAGAGCGGAGCCGAGGTAGTCGTGCGGGCGGCCCAGGACGTTGGCGTCTTTTCCGAAGAAGTGGTTCCGGGCCACGGGGATCTCCTCGAGCGGCGCCCCGTAGCGGGCGACCTTCGAGTTGTGACCGCCGCCGGTGACCGGCGCGCAGTAGAAGTTCGGGGCGCAGGTGAGGAGCTTCGTCTTGTTCAGGTCCGCGCGGAGCGTCTCCGAGTTCCGGTGGCAGACGGCGCCGGCCCCCCGGTAGACGCACCGGCGGGTCGAAGTCGACGGGAACTTCTTCTGCTGGAGGATCTGGTCGATGGTCACCGAGGTCGACGAGTTGGCGACCTCGTTTCCGTCGGCGTCGAAGGAAGGCCAGTTTGTCTTCACATCCTTCACGTCGGCGCACATGTATTCCCAGCCCAGGCGGGTCACGCAGTCCGTGTCCGATTCGCAGAGGTGGTAGCGCTGGCAGTTGCCGGCCTCGTTCTGGTAGGGGTGGTGCTGGTGGTACTGCGGATCGTAGTCGACCTGCGCGGCGAGGCTTACGCCGTCGTAGGCGGCGACCTGCACCGCGTGCGTCGTCGGCGTCGCGAGGTCCGCGAAGGGAGCGTTGATCGCGAGAAAGAGGCGCTTCGACGTCGACTTCACGATCCGGCCCTTGCCGATCGCGAACCAGCGGACACCGTCGAACGAGCCGATCAGGGCGCCCTTGTTGAAGCCGAACCAGTCGCGCTGGTAGCCGTTGGCGAAGAGCACGGCCTGGGTCTCGAGGCGGTTGCGGCGCTGGTCGCGGACCGTCTCCCGGGCGGCGTGCGCGAACGGCAGCATCGTCGGCGGCACCCAGCAGGCCCGGCCGAAGATCGTGTCCTCGTAGTTGCCGGCGGTGGTGTTGGTGCCGAACGCGTCGCGCTCCGTGGTGTGGCCGATCGCCTGGAGGCCCGCGCCTCTGGCGCTCGACGGGAACGCGGTGAAGGCCGTGAACCACGAGTCCTTGCCGCACGTCGGGCAGGGCGTGTAGAAACCGGAGGTGGTGCTGATGAGGTAGACCTGGTCGAGCTCGACGGCCACGGCCTTCGCGGGCTGGGCCCGGTCGAGGGCCAGGTTCATGGGCCCGAGGATGGCGTTCATGCTGTAGTCGCTCTGGACCGGGAGGACCCGTCCTTCGTCGAGGTAGGAGAAGGTCCCGCCTTCCTGGGTCACGGAATCGGAGGGCGTCTGCTCCGCCCCCGTGCCGTCTTCGAAGAAGCGGTGCGGGGCCGCGCGGCCGGAGACGGTGACGTTCTGGTTGGCCGGCACCGACGGCGAGCTCCCGGGCGGCGTGTAGCAGTCGATCCGGATCGGTTCCCCGGCCGCGTCCTTCGTCACGACCGTGTAGTCGTAGCTCGGGCAGTTGGCGATCATCTCCGAGAGCTCCGTGCGGTTACAGCCGCAGGTTTCGTAGAGGCGCTTGACGACGGTCTGGTAATAGAAGAGCTCCCCGGCGTCCCCGGCGCCCGTGAGGCAGTCGGCGGCGGCGGTGTAGCTTCGCGAGAGGAGCTCCGTGTGAAACGGCGTCACCGTGGCCAGGGACTTGAGGTGCTGGACGCAGTTGTAGTCCTTCTTCAGCTGCGCGAACGCGGCGTCGTAGCCTCCGGAGGACGACCCGGTGGTTCCGCCCCCGGTCGACGGCACCGACGACGGACAGATGTAGTAGAGCTGCGGGTAGTTCAGGTAGGCGAGCGGGTTCTGGAGCCGCTCCTGCTCCGCCGTGAGGTAGAGCGCGTTTAAGGTTGTGTAGGCCGCGGGCTTAGCGCCCCGGTCTTGCACGCACTGGTTCTCGAGGCAGCAGTCGAAGCCCCGGGCCCGGCACTCCCCGGCGCTGCAGGACCCGCCGCTTCCGGTGGTGGAGTAGTTCGGGTCGATCTGGAGGTTCAGGGCGGCGGTGTTGACGTTGCTTCCGGGAACCTGATCGAGCGTCGTCGCCTCGGCCCGGAAGAGCCGGACGCTCGTCGACAGGAGCATGCTGGAGCAGAGCGGGCAGATGAGCCGCGGAACGTAGTGGATCCGGGACGGCGGCGGCGTCGTCGCGTCGGCGACGTAGCTACCGCTGGTGCTCAGGACCCGCGTGGGGAGTCCGCAGAGCACCTCCGCCGACGGCACGTTCGCCTCGAGCGTCGACCCTTCCTGGAAGTCGATCCGGAGGATCCGCACGGTCCGCTTCGCCTTGAAGTCGTAGTAGGAGATCGGCACCGCGCGGGAGCGGAGCTCGTGCCGGAAGCCGCCGATGCTGACGGTGGCGACGAGGCAGTAGTTCTGGCCCGTGAAGTCCTCCGCGGCGGAGAGGTAGGTCTCGAGGGGCGTTCCGACGAGGTACGCGGTGTTCAGGTTCGAGACGTTGATCGTGATGTTCTGCGCGAGTTCGCCGAGGTAGTTCCAGGTGACGACGGTCGGGGCGGCGGTCCCGCTCCCGCCGGTCGTTCCCCCGGTGGCGCCACCGGTGGTTCCCGTGCTCGCGAGGTTGCCCCTGCTGACGTCCGCAGCGGGCATGCACGAGGCGAGGAAAAAGAGCATCAGAATGAGGTACCGTACGTCCATGTGAATGGTATTCTCCCGAATCCGTTTTCGGAGTTTCATCTGGTCAGCTTTATTGTACCGGGTGCCGGGAAGAAAATGCCTCCGGGGCCTAACTTGCCGGATCTCCTGGGAACCCGACGGATTGGCCCGGCGGCGGCGCCACGGAATCCGGGCGGCCTAGCGGCCGAAGTAGCGGCTCGGGGGACCCGAAACCGGTTGGTAGGACGAGAGCGGGCTCGCCGGCCCGAAGGCCGCCCCGGCCTGGTACCCGGGCGTGGGCATGTAGAAGCCGTAGGCGCCGTGGTAGCGGGCGTTGAAGAGGATCTGGTCGGCGACCCCCATCGGTGGGGTCCCGCCGTTAAACGGGCCGAAGGTATAGGGGTAAGGGTTGACCGCCGGGGTCGGCGGCGCATTCTGCCGCAGCACGTGGCCAAGGACGTCGCCGAGGAGCCGCGAGCCTCCTTCGATCAGGGCGTCGCGGACCCGGGCCTGGTCGTGCCCGCCGTCGGGTGCGGAGGTCGGGCCGTCGACCACCCGGACGGCGTTGTCGGTCCGGACCGTGTTCGGGGTTGGGTTAAAGAACGCGCACAGGGTCCGCTCGACCTGCGCGGTCTTCGGCTTGTCGTCGTCTTCGCAGTATTCCCGGGCCTCCTCCTCGGCGGTCGGCGTCGGCGAATAGAGGAGCGCGATCGCCATCGAGTCGCTCACGGTGAGCATCGCGTTCCGCGGGATGACGTTGGCGGCGTCGCCGTCGCACTGGTCGATCGTGCTCACGAGGTTCCCGCACTTCTCGGACCACTTCAGGAGCGCGAAGTTCCGGACCGTCATCTGGTCCCGGTTCTCGGAGCCGATCCGGTCCTTCAACAGGTTCAGCTGCATGATCTTGTCGGCGATCACGGCCGGGTCGTCGGCGATCTGGGAAAAGCAGCGCTCGGAGAGGGCGCCGGTGGTCTTGAGCTCGTTCTGGCAGGCGAGGTCCTGCGCCTGGATCTGATCCGCCAACGTCGCACTCGCCCCGGTCGCGGCAAGGACGTCTTGCAGCGCCTGGACGCCGACGTTCCGGTTGGCGGCCTCGAGGAACCCGCGGCACTCCTTGGCAGCTTCGTACGAACGCTTGGCCTCGGCGCACTTGGCCACCTGATCGGCCGGGAGCGTGCCCAGGCGGGAGCGGTAGTTCTCCCAGGTGATCGAGATCTTGCTCTGGACGTCGTACTGCGCGCGCAGCCGCGCGTCTCCGAGGGTCACGTAGAGCTGGTCGGAGAGGATCTTTACGTTCTTCTCCTTCCGCAGGTCGCGGAGGCGCTCGACGAAGGCGAGGCCCGGCCGGTATTCAAAGTCGTCGAGCCGGCGGATCGCGTTCAGGTGTTCGCGGGTCATGATGTTGTTGGAGTCGATCGCGGCGAAGGCCGCGGAGAGCTCGGTCTGCATCTGGATGAACGAGTAGCCGGCCTCGCCCTCGGCGGCGTTCCGCCGGCGGATCGAGAGGAGGTTGCGCCAGCTCTCGATCTGGGAGGGCGTCGCCTCCGCCCCGTTGATCAGGGCCAGGAGTTCCCGGGCCGCCTCGCTTCCGGGGCGGAAGAGCCGCGGGTTACAGGCGTCGTTCTTCGATTTGTTTTCGTCCTTACAGAGGTCCCGGAGGAGGGCCGTCAGCTCCTGCGGCGTCGAGCGGCGGTTCTCCGGCGCCTCCCGGATCCGCTGGAGCAGGGGCGTGCCGTTCCCGTTGAGCTCGGTAGAAAGGAGGAGCTCGAGGGACGAGGCCGTCTCGAGGCTCTGCACGAAGTTGAGGCCTCCGGCGCGGGCCACCTGCGGGTTCCGGTTCGCCGCCTGGGCCTTGTTCGCCTCGACCTCGGTCACGAGCTTCTTGATCCCCTCGGCGACGGCTAGCTCGGCCCGGAGCTTCTCGAGCTGCGCCTCGATCGTCGCGTGATCCTGGCAGAGCTTCCCCTCGAGGAAGGCCCGGTCCCGCACGACCGCGGAACCGAGGATCTCGTTCACGGTCTTGTTGCGGCAGTCGTTGATCGGCTTCTGGGAGATCGTCCGCTCCGCGGCGCTGAGGATGTTCGCGAGGCTTCCGCACAACTGCGGGTTCGCGAAGCTCAGGGGGACGTAGGCCAGAAGGAGGAGATAGACCATCATTCTTTTTTTCGGATAGATGACCGGATAACTTGAGTTCCGGAGCGGATCGGTCGGTGGTGGCCCTAGCCGTGTCCCGAACTCATGAAAACCTCGTCGTAGTTGATGAACTTCTGCGAGGTTCCGAGCGACAGGAAGTAATCCTCCGCGAGCTTCATGCAGTCCTCGAGGTCTTGGCAGGCGAAGACCTGCCCCCGGAACTGGGCCGCGTGGGGGAAGCCGGCCGCGAACCAGACGACGAGCTTCCGGAGCTGGACGAGGACGGTCCGCTCCTCGCGGAAGGTCTCTTCGCAGTACTCGCGCAGCCGCCGGACCACCTCCCAGTAGTCCTCGCCGAGGAAGATCGAACGCTTCTGAGTGGCGTAGGCCGGTTCGAGGGACTCGAGGAAGATGAAGGGATTCCGGAGCGCTCCGCGCGCGATCATAAGCGCGTCGCATCGGGTCCTCCGGAGGCGCTCGGAGACGCCGTAGGGATAGTGGAGGTCGCCGTTCCCGATCAGCGGAAGCTTCTTGTCGTCGTTCAGGGCCTCAAGGAAGTCCCAGTCGGCGAACCCCGTGTACTGCTGCGTCCGCGTGCGGCCGTGGACGGCGACCCACTCGACGCCGGCGCCCTCGGCGACGCGGATGACGTCGCGGGCGTTCCGGGTGTTCGCGTCCCAGCCGGTCCGGATCTTGATCGACAGCGGAACCTTCATGCGGCCGCGCATCTTCTCGAAGAGCGGGGCCAGCGCTTCGATCTCCTTCATGAGGGCCGAGCCACCGCCCTTGCTCACGACCTTGTTGACCGGGCAGCCCATGTTGATGTCGAGGAACTTCGGGCCGTAGCTCTCGGCCACCTCCGCCGCCCGCGCCATCGCCTCGGGGTCCTCGCCGAAGAGCTGAATCCCCACGTTGCGCTCCCGCGGATGGATCTTAAGCATCTCGAGGGTCCGTTCGTTACCGTAGTTGATCCCGTGGCACGAGATGAGCTCGGAGACGGTGCCACCGGCGCCTAGGTCCTCCATCAGGAGCCGGTAGGGGATGTTGCAGATCCCCGCCATCGGGGCCAGGATCAGTCGGGAATCGAATGTGACGGCCCCGAGCCTAACCGGGGTCGCATGCTTTCGGAAGGTCTCGATTTTCTGAGACAACTTGTCTGAAAAGGGGCGCGGGTGGTTCATAGTGGGCCAGTTGTATATGCTGCAGCAAGTGTTGTAAACGGCCACCCCCCGCGAATAGAATAAAATCCTTATGAAGCACGTTATTTTCGACTGCGACGGGACCCTCGTGGATACCTCCAGCGCGATGTACAATCTGTTTCCCGACGTCA
>JBILTI010000147.1:0-5440 GCA_044371595.1 Bacteriovoracaceae bacterium | reverse complement strand
CTCCGCGCGGCCCCGTTCACGGTCCTAACCTACAACGCGGAGAACCTTTTCGATACGTGCTTCGACGCCGGTACCGAGGACTACACGTACCTCCCGCGGGACGCGAAGGCGAAGATCCCGGGCCACGCCGAGGCCTGCGCCACGATCGGGAACGAGTTCCGACGGAACCAGTGCCTCTTCCTCGACTGGAACGAGGAGAAGCTCGACAAGAAGATCGCCGCCGTCGCCCGCGTGCTCCAGGCCTTCGACGGAACGGGCCGGGGTCCGGACTTGGTCGTGTTTCAGGAGATCGAGAACCGTCGCGTGCTCGACCTCCTCGTCGACCGGGGCCTCGCGGACCTCGGCTACGATCACCGGGTCCTCATCGAAGGCGACGACACCCGGGGCATCGACGTCGCTGTGATCTCGCGCTTTCCCGTAACGCGCGCCCGGCGCCACCCGCTCGTGGTCGATGGCCAGCGCCTCAACACGCGGGGGATCCTCGAGGTCGAACTCGCGGTCGGCGACGCGACCGTCGTCGTCTTTGGTAACCACTGGCCAAGCCAGAGTAACCCGACGACCGAGCGGATCGCCGCGGCCCGGCTCCTCGACGGCCTCGCGCGGGCGCAGACCGCGGACCTGATCGTCGCCCTCGGGGACTTCAACACCACCGTCAACGACGTCCCGGGGCCGTTCGAGTTCCTGTCGGACTTCATCGACGCCGAGGCGCGGGCGCGGGACCTGGGCCCGATCTTCCCCGGAACACAGAACAATAACGGAGCGTGGAACTCGCTCGATAAAATCTTCGTCCACCGGAGCTCGCGCGCGGCCGTCGATTATGCGACCTTCCAGATCTTCCATCACCCGTTCCTCCTTCGGATCCGTCCGGAGACCGGAGAGCTCGTACCCTACCGGTTTAATCACGAGACGGCCGAGGGCTTCTCGGACCATCTGCCGGTGGGTCTTGCGATCGACCTTTAAAAAATCCTTCCGCGGGCGCACAGTAGGGTCATGAGCAGCGTGATCAAGGCCCGCGTGCTGCGGGGGCGGTACCAAGGTGAAACCGACCGGATAACGAACGTGAGCGCCGATGACCTCGGGAAACGGAGCGCGGCCTGCATCCTCGCCTCCGGGGCGCGCGCGAACATCCCCGTCGCCGACCTCGAAGTCGAGACGGAAGAACCGCCGCCAGCGCCGGATGCACACGCCGGCCTGCTGCGAGCGCAGCGGAGTCGAGGACAACCTCGAAGCGCGGAAGGGACAACCGGGAAAGCTCACCGGGTGCGACGACGGCGCGACCGAGACCGAGAGCAAGGTCGCGGGGACGATGATCTTCGGCGACAAGACCGGCGCCACGATCGAGATCAAAAAGGACGGCGAACTTCGCCGCGAGGCCGAGACCTTTGATCCGAAGAACAAGACCTGAGAGTCCGGGCCGACTAGGACCATGGAGCCGGCGAGGTTTTTAGTCCGAGCAAACTATTTTTTCCCTTACCAATCTTTAGCTTCTCTTCATAATGAGCGCACCCGCCACACAAAGGAGATGCGTCCGAATGAAGAAGAGAAGCTACGTCGTCCTGTCGGCCCTGATCACCACCCACGCCTTCGCCGCGGCGACCGGGCTCGTTCCGCTGACGCCGAAGGAACTGAAACGGATGCAGCGGGAGCTCGGCATGAAGAAGGTGAAGGAAGTAAGGCCGTCGACCCTGGGCCTTTCCCGAGTTAACCGGGAGCGCGTCCGCCGGGGCGGGGGACCGCTTCCCGCGGAAACCGCGCGCCCCTTCGGCCGCGACACGGTGACCGATCCGGACCTCGACAACGACTTCGAATCCGCCGGGAACACTGGCGATGTCTCCACCGAGGCCTTCGGCGGCGTCCTTCCGGCGGCCGTCGACAACAGCACGCTCGCGGCCTTTCCGTCGATCGGCCAGCAGGCGTGGAACTCGTGCGTCGGCTGGGCCATGGGGTACTACCAGTGGTCGCACAACAACGGCGTGGCCCTCGGCTGGAACAGCAAGACGGACGCGACGAAGAAGTGTTCGCCGAAGCACATCTACACGATGATCAACGGCGGCGTCGACAACGGCGCCTACTTCTCCGACGCCTTCAACATGCTCCAGAAGCACGGCTGCATCTCCTGGGCGAACTTTCCGGAGGACAACAACTACCGCGCCTGGAACACGAACCCGGACCACTGGCGCGCCGGGCTTTCGTTCCGCTCGAACGCCGTCCAGTACGTCTACAACCTGGATACGCAGGCGGGCCTCGATCAGGCGAAGCAGCTCCTGACGAACGGGTACGTGCTCACTTATGGAACCTACATTAACTCCTGGGTCTTCACCACGGTGAAGGCGAATCCGAACGCGGGGGCGAACCCGCTCGCCGGCCAGCAGGCGCTCCTCTACGTGAATGGTACGAATGGATCGCACGCGATGACGCTCGTAGGCTACGATGACAACGCCTGGGTCGACGTCAACGGCAACAACGCCGTCGACGCCGGCGAACTCGGCGTTTTCAAGATCGCAAACTCCTGGGGAACAGGCTGGAGGAACGGGGGCTACGCCTACGTTCCGTACGACGCCCTGAAGCCGGTCTCCGCCGTCGCCGGCGGTCCGTTTTCCGGGCGTCAACCGGCCTTTCAGTCGCGGCTCGCGTACCACCAGCCGCCGCGCGCGCAGAGCGGCGTCGCCTACCGGCCGCGCTACCTGGCGAAGTTCACGGTGAATCACGGGGCCCGGAACCAGCTCTCGCTCCGGTTCGGCCATTCGTCGGCCGCGGGGACCGCGGCGACGACGACGATCACGCCCTTCGCCCTCATGAACAAGGGCGGCGCCTACGCCTTCAACGGCACGACGACGGCCGTGCCGGCGACGTTCGTGATGGACGTGACGGACCTTCCGATCGTCGCCACCGGGGATAACCGGCTCTACCTCACCCTGAGCGACAACACCGCCGGGAGCGCCGCCACGGTCTCCTCGTTCGAGCTGATCGACCTCGTGAACAACACGCAGAGCGCCGCGGCCCTCGCTTCCGCGGTGGCGACCGACGCGAGCTCCGCGACGGTGTCGCTGGTTCACAACCCGACGGTCGCGAACCAACCGCCGGTCGCCGTCGCGGCGGCGAACGTCACCGGCGGGGTCACCCCCCTGACCGTGAGCTTCGACGCCGGCGCGTCCTACGACAACGACGGGACGATCGCCGACTACAGCTGGAGCTTCGGCGAAGGCACCATCGGCGCCGGCGCTTACGTCTCGAAGACCTACTCCGCCGCCGGAACCTACATGGCGACGCTCACGGTCCGCGACGACGACGGCGCGGCGGCGACGACCGCGAAGATCATCACCGTGACGGCACCGACGACGACCCCGACCGGGGATACGACCGCCCCCACCGTGACGCTGACAAATCCGGTCAACGGCGCCCGCTACTCCCGCTGGACCTACTTCACGGCGACGGCGACGGCCGCGGATAACGTCGGAGTCACGAAGGTGAACTTCTACTACAACGGATACCTGAAGTGCACCGACACGACGGCGCCGTACTCTTGTCAGCTGCGGATGGGCCGCGGGACGAGCGTTCCGGTTAAGGCGACGGCCTACGACGCCGCCGGTAACGTCCGGTCGATGACGAACTACATTACGAACTGATCCGATCTCCAGGGGACGGGGCCTAGGCCTCGTCCCCCACTTTCCCGAGCAACTCCTCGAACACTTCCACAGGCTGCGCTCCGCTCACCGCGTACTTCCGGTTAAAGACGAAGAACGGCACCCCGCTGATTCCGTACTCCGCGGCCTGCCCCTCGTCCCGGCGGACCTCGTCGGCGAAGCGGTTTCCCGCGAGGAACTCGCGCGTCTGCGTCACGTCGGCCTCGGCCGCGAGCCGGACCAGCGTCTCCGGGTCCCCGACGTCGCCCCCCTCCTCGAAGCGCGCCTTCAGCTGCCGCTCCTTCATCGCGTCCTGCTTCCCCTGGTCCTTCGCTAAATGGAGCAGCCGGTGGGTGTTAAACGAGTTCGCCGGCACGCACTTCTCGAGGTGAAACGCGAGGCCCGCGCGCCGCGGTTCCGGAGAGCGGCGGCTTCGAGGTGGGGCTTTCCGATGTAACAAAAGGGACTGTTGATGTCCGACCAGATTTGAATATGGATCACGGGGGAACCTTGGCTAATTCAGGAGATCTTGCAGGATCGGCTTGAAATGATCCACGCCGCCGGCGAACTTTGAGGATTTATTTTTATAGGTGCGCCAGACGGCGTTGAACTCCTGCTCGTCGGCGAGGAGCCGGTCGGTCAGCGTCCGGAGGTCCGCCTCGTCGAGCTTATACTCATCCCGGACCATCTTGATAAATAGATTAAACGCGCCCATGTCCATACCGCCTTTAGTATCAAATCCTTGAATGACTCGCAACGCTTTAAGTAACATCGGGGAAACGAAAAAAGGACGGGAACCCCATGATCGACCTCTACTACTGGACCACGCCGAACGGCCACAAGATCACGATCTTCCTCGAGGAGACGGGGATCCCCTACGAGATCCATCCGGTCAACATCATGAAAGGCGAACAGTTCGACCCTAAGTTTCTGAAGATCGCGCCAAACAACCGCATCCCCGCGATCGTCGACCGCGCTCCCGCCGACGGGGCCGGTCCCCTCTCCCTGTTCGAATCCGGCGCGATCCTCTGGTACCTCGCCGAGAAGCTCCGGCGCTTCATCCCCGCAGACGTCCGCGGCAAGGCGCTGGTCTCCGAGTGGCTCTTCTGGCAGATGGGGGGCCTAGGTCCCATGGCGGGCCAGAACCATCACTTCAACCTCTACGCGCCCGAGAAGATCCCGTACGCTCAGGACCGCTACATCACGGAAACGACCCGGCTTTACGGCGTCCTCGACCGGCAGCTCGAGCGCGGGGAGTTCGTCGCCGGCGACTACTCGATCGCAGACATGGCGATCTATCCGTGGATCGTTCCCTGGGAGAAGCAGTCCCAGCGGCTCGCCGACCTCCCGAACCTCTCCCGGTGGTTTGCGGCGATGGCGTCGCGGCCCGCGGTCGTCCGCGCCTACGATCTCGCGAAGAAGTACGGAGCAGAGGCGCCGATGAGCGACGAGGCCCGGAAGATCCTCTTCGGAGGAACGCGCGGGTCGGAGAAGCTTTAGGATGTGTTAAGTGGCCTATCGACGCCCGCGAGCTCCTCGTCGCCGAGCTGAAGAGTATCGAAGAGCTCGGCGGAAAGATTCGGAACATCGCGGGGGCGATGGCGGAAGATCAGTTCTTCGACGACCTGAAGATCACCGGCTAGGCATGCTTAGAGATTGGTGATCGTTCCCGCGGCGCCCGGAGGTTGGACGCAGCCGGTGTCACCGGCCCCGCCACCGACGTCGAACCGGAGCGGATCGTGGGTCGCCCCGAAGTACACGGTGATCGTACCGCCGTCCCCACCGCTCCGGCAAGTCAGCGCCCCGGCGAAGCCGCC
>JBILTI010000470.1:0-2836 GCA_044371595.1 Bacteriovoracaceae bacterium | reverse complement strand
GATACGTCGGTGACGTTGGCGCTGGCCCTGATCGTTACGACGCCGCCCTTGCCGGCCGGGGTCCCGCTGCTCGTGGTGTTCCCGCCGGCGGCGGCGACGAGGCCCGTAACCTGCCCATAAACGTCCACGACGCCGGCGGAGCTCGGGGCGCAGGCGCCGCTTCCGCCGTAGGCGTAGATGTTCTGCACCACGCCCGAAGCGCGGACGGTCACCCGGCCGGCGCTCCCACTTCCGCAGGCGGCGTTCAGATGATAAACCTGAATGTCCCGGGCGGAGCCGTAGACGTCGACGATGCCGGCGGCGCCGCCGAGGGTGAAGGCGGAGTTCGCGTCGATGTCCTGGACGCTCCCGTAGACGGTGACGCTTCCCCCGGCGCTGGGGAGGCCGGCGTTGGTCGTCGACCCGCTCTCGGCGATGATGGTTCCGGTGACGACCGCCGTGGTCTCGGTCCGGATCGTGCCCCCGGCCCCGACGACGGAGTCATAGGTATTTCCGCCGTTGGCGGAGACGATCCCGTTCACGGTTCCCGCGATCCGGATCGTCCCGCCGGCGCCGGCCGTCCGGCGGCCCTGGGCGACCAACCCTTCGTTGTGGCCACCGTGCGCGGTGACGGTCCCGGTGACGACTGCTCCGGCCTCGATCGTTATCGTCCCTCCGACGCGGCCGTCGATGGTCGTCGCGCAGGTGAGCACGAGCGTACAGCGGTCGCCGCCGCCGCTCGCGTCGATCGAGAGCGCGGTCGCGCCGCTCTTGAGCGTCACCCGTCCCCCGGCCCCACCGGCGTGGCCCGCGCCGCCCGCGGCCGAGACGTTCTGGAAATGTCCCGTGAGCGTCGCCGTACCTCCGGCGCCGGAGTCCCCGGGCTTCGGGATAAAGGACGGATGGGGCGTGTGGAGGCCGCCGTTCCCGCCGTCGACGGTGACGTTACCGAAGCTGAGCGTAAAGTCGGAGAAGATCGTGAGGTTGTAACCGTTGCCGCCGTCGCCGCCGTCGTAGCCACCGGTGAGCGGATCGCCGGTTCCGTTGTCGTTCGCCCCGTCGGTTCCCCGGGCCGTGATGTTACCAATAACGGAGACGAAGCGGGAGACCCCGCGCCAGGTGACGTGCTGACCGAAGTCGGCGGTAACGGTGGCGTTGCCGAACGTCCCCGCTCCCACGTTGATCGTGAGGGGCTCCGTGGCCGAGGGCCCGAAGGTTTGGGCCGCGGTCACCGCCGCCTGCGTCGTCGCGAACGGTTTCGTCGGATCGTTGATCACCGCCGTGGCGTCGTTGCCGGTCGCCGAAAGGTAGATCGTCGTAGGTGCCACGGTGATCGTCACGGTGGCCGGGACGGACGTAAGCCCCAGCGCGTCCGTGACTTCGAACTGGACCTGCGCCGTTCCCAGGAACGTCGGGTTCGGAGTGTAGGTCAGCGTCGGACCCACGATGACGAGGGTCCCGTTCCCCGGAGGGACGGTGACGTCGTACGTGATCGCGTCACCGTCCGGGTCGGAGCCCAAGAGCGTAAAGGTCACGGGTTCACCTTGGTTCGTCGAGACCGTTGCGGACGTTGCGACGGGACGCTGGTTGTTGTTTTCGATCCGGATGTCGACGCGGGCCGGGGCCGAGGTCGTCACCCCGTCGCTCACGCGGTAGGTGAAGAAGAGGTCTCCGACGTCGTCGAGGACCGGCACGTACGTGAACGAGCAGTTGGCGTTCACCGTTAGGGTCCCCCGCGCGGGGTCCGAGAGCTTGGTGCACGTGAGGGTTCCGCCGTCGGGGTCGGAGACCGGGAGATGCGGCCTGATCGGAGACCCCGTGCCGGAGGTGTAGGTGGTGTTCTCGGCCATCGTGAACGAATAGTCCGCCGCGACCGGTGGATCGGCGACGGGAAGGACCGAAAGCGTCACCAGCGCCGGGGCCGAGACCTGGCCATTGGCGCGAACGGAAAAGGCGAACGAGGCGGGCCCCCGGTAGTTCGCCGTCGGCGTCACCCGCACGCGGCAGACCCCGCCGGCGTTGCACGTGCACGGCGACGTGACCGTGACGTAGCTCCGCTGGGAGATCTCGCAGTGCGTGGCCCGGTCGTTCTCGGCGTCGGTGTAGGCCAGGGTGATGAGGCCCGACTGGGTATCCTCGAAGACGAAACCGCTGGTCATCGCATAGGCGACGGGGGCGGTGTCGAAGCTTCCCTCCGGGGTCGCCGTCGTCGCCGTCTCTGCGCCGGAAACATTCGCCCGCTCGGTTTTACAACCGGCGGCGGCGAGGAGTAGGAAGAAAAGGAACAGGCGGGTAATGTCCGACATACGTCATTTGAATTATCGGCGTTCGCCGGGGGAATCTTAGCATCCGACGACTCCGATCCTTTATTCGCGGCGGCGAAATTTGCCGCCTATGGCGCCGCCCTTCCCGCCGTCACAATAGCCGGATGCTTCGTCGCCTCCTCCGGATCCTCCTCCTCGTCCTCGTCCTCGTCCTCGCCGCCTGCACCCGCCCCCCGAGTGCGAAGCGAACCGTCGCGGGCGTCGACAACCTCGCGGGCCCCGCGGTTCCCGGGACCGGCGCGGGCCTCTTCCGCGACGAGCGCTTCGAGGAGCTCGCGGTTTCGGGCGCCCGGAAGGCCGGCGTCGAAACCCCGCTCGCGCGCGACGACCGCTTTCACCTCGGCTCCTGCACCAAGGCGATGACGGCGACGCTCGCGGGATTACTCGTGGAGGCCGGGACGCTCGACTGGTCGACGCCGCTCGGGGACCTCCTTCCGAACCTCGCCGGGACCCCCTACGCGGCCCTGCGCTTCGATACCCTCCTCGTCCACCGCGCGGGCCTTCCAGCGACCCACCCGGTCCTCCGGGAGCTC
>JBILTI010000046.1:0-8311 GCA_044371595.1 Bacteriovoracaceae bacterium | reverse complement strand
AGAACGGATCGAAGATCCGGTCGCGGATGCGCTCGGGGATCCCCACTCCGTTGTCGGCGACGGTGATCCGGATCCGGTCCGCCGCCGGCAGAAACCGAAGGAGGATCCGGGGGCCGGGCCGCCCCCGGACCGCGTCGCGGGCGTTGCTCATCAGGTTGACGAGCACCTGCTGGAGCCGGCCCCGGTTTCCCGTCACGGCCCAGGCGCCCGCGGGCACCTCGAGCCGAAAGTCGATGCCGTCCTTTTGAACAAGTTCGCTCATCACGGCGACGGTCTCGTTCAGGAGCTCGACCACGTCGAAGCGCCGCTGCTGGCCCTCATCGGACTTCGCGAAGGTCTTGAGCGCCCGGACGATGTTCGAGATCCGCGTGGTGGCGCCAGTGATCTTCTGGAAGAGTTCCTCGACGTCCGGATCGAGGCGCCCGCGGTCCCGCAGGAGATCGCGGGCGATCGCCGCATAGCCGTTGATGATCGCGAGCGGATTGTTGATCTCGTGCCCGACGCCGGAGGCGAGCTGGCCGATCGACGCGAGCCGGGCGTTCTGCAGGCCGATGGTCTTCTGGCGTTCGAGCTCCGCCTCGATCAGGATCGCGTTCATCATCTCCGCGATGGCGGTGAAGAAGACTCCGTGCTCGCGGCCCGGCTCCGGCGCCGCCGGCGCGCGGCCCTCGATCCCGAGCGCGGCGATGATCCGGCCGCCGTAGGTCACGGGGACGACGAGGCGCCCGGGCCCCGGAGGGCCCCCGCCCCGGAGCGTCGCCCGGGCTTCGTCGAAGAGGCCGACGCGGATCTGCGGCGAGGCCGCGAGGATCCGGAGTTCGTCGTCGTCGTCGCCCCTCCGCACCTCGGCCAGGAACCCCGCGCTCCCGGCGGTGACATCGAGGACGACCGCGAGGAGCCGCTCGAAGAAGGAGGTCCGGTGCGCGCCGAACTCGATGAAGGCCATGCGGAGGACGGAGACCTTCTCGTCGATCTCCTTCCGGTGCCGGTCGGCCGTGACGTCGTTCTGGAACATGAGGTAGCGCTTGATCCGCCCCTCCTCGGTGATCGGCGCGATCGTCGTCTCGAGCCAACACACGGATCCGTCCTTGCGCCGGCACCGGAGGTCTCCCTTCCACACGGTCCCGGCGCTGATCGTTTCGACGATCGCTCCGAAGTCGCCTTCGCCAGGGGCCCCGGACCCAAGGAAGGAGAAGTGCTGGCCCGCGATCTCGTCGAAATTGAACTGCGATACCTCGGAGAATTTCTCATTCGCCCAGCAGATGATTCCCCGCCGGTCGGCGAAGGCGAGCATCGTCGTCGCGTCGAGGCCCGTCTTGATCCCCTCGAGGGTCTGCCGGAGGTCGACCTCCTCGGTGATGTCAAACATGGCGCCGACGATCTTGCCGTCCTCGAGGGAGCGGGCGCCGCGCTCGAGGATCCAGCGGACCTCGCCGGAGGCGTGCGTAAGCCGGTAGCGCACGACGTAGGGAACGTCCCGCTCGACGCTCCCGAGGATCGTCATCAGGACCTCGGCGTAGTCCTCGGGATGGATAAGGTTCGAATAGGCACCGCCCCGGTTTCCGACGAACGTCGCCGCCGGGTACCCGGTGATGGTCTCGATGTAGGGACTGACGAAGAGCATCTGCCAGACGGGTCCGAGCTTCGTCTCGTGGATCGCCGCCGGAAAGCAGCTCAGGATGGTATCGACCGTGGTCCCTGATCCACCCTCGGACCAGACGGCCGGCGCTTCGTCCAGGATGCTCTTGACGCCGAGGACGCTGACCACGACGCCGCGCCGGTCGAAGACGGGAGTGAGCGTCGCGTGGACCCAGAACCGGTCCCCGGACTTTGCGCGGTACCAGAGTTCCCCCTGCCACTGCCGGCCCTCGAGGAGCGACTCCCAGACCTCCGGAAACTCCTCCCCGCCGGGCCCAGAGGTTCCGAGGTCGCTCAAGGCCATGCCGACGAGTTCCCGACGGTCGAACCCCGTCGCCCGGCAGAGCTTGTCGTTGGCGAATGTGATGACGCCGCGGCGGTCGGTGCGGACCACGAGCGAGTGCTCGGTGAGGACCGCGAGAAAACTCTCGATGTGGTCTTCCATCAAGTCATCCCGGGAGAGGTTATCGATCTAAATACAATTAAAAGTGTAGCGGAGTTTGCGATCGATTCACATGGGCGGCGAAAAAAATTAAGGTTCGAGCGCGGCCGGGGTCACGCTTCGAGCTGCAGGCTCTTTGAAGTTTTGGCCCCGAGCTCCTTCAGGTTCTCCATCCGGCTCGCGAGGCTCCCCTTCCCCGTGAGCATCCGCGAGCGGAGCTCGTCGAAGGACTCGCCGACCTTCCGGATCTGACCCTGCATCTGGTTCAGGTCGTCGGCGACACCGGCGAACTTGTCGTAGAGGAGCCCCGCCTGGCGGGCGATCTCGAGGGCGTTCTTCGTCTGTCGTTCCTGCTTCCAGAGGCTCGCGACGGTCCGGAGCGTCGCGAGGAGCGTCGAGGGGCCGACGAGCATGATGTTCCGATCCCAGGCGTGGGAAAAGAGCTCCCGGTCCTTCTGCACCGCAAGTATGAAAGCGCCCTCGATCGGAACGAAGAGCACGACGTAGTCCGGGGCCTGCAGCTTTTCGAGCCGCTGGTAGTTCTTCGCCGAGAGGTCCTTGATGTGCGCGTAAAGCGAATCCAGGAAGTGGGAAAGGTCTTCCTCGGCCTCGCCGTTGACGAAGCGCTCGTAGGCGACGAGGCTCACCTTCGCGTCGATCACGAGGTGCTTGTTCTCCGGAAGGTTGATGACGACGTCCGGCTGCTGCGTCCGGCCCTCCTCGTCCTTGAGCCCCATGTCTCGTGCCTGGACGACGAACTCCTCTCCGGGCCGGAGCCCCGAGGCTTCGAGGAGGCGCTCAAGAATCATCTCTCCCCAGTTCCCCTGAAACTTCACGTCGCCCTTCAGCGCGCGGGTTAGGTTCTCCGTCTCGAGGCTCATCCGCTGGCCAGTGAGGACGATCCGCTCGATCTCGGCGAAGAGCTTCAGGCGGTCCTTCGTGTCCGACAGGTGCATCTCCTCGACGCGCTTCTGGAAGTCGCTCATCTTCTCTCGGAACGGGGTCAGGACGAGCTCCATGCCCCGGAGCGAGTCCTCGCGGAAGCGCTTCGTCTTCTCCTCAAAGATCTCCTGCGAGAGGGCCCGGAGCTTGAGCTCGAGCCGGTCCTCCGCCTCCCGGTGCGTCCGCTCCTGGATCGCGAGCTTCTCGCGCAAGATCGCGTGCTCGAGCTGGAGCCGCTGCGCCCGGAAATGGTAGAGGGCTAGGCCCGCGATGAGGCCCCCGAGGGCCGCGAGGATGGTAAGCGCCATGAGATGTTTCTCCCTTCCTCCCATTATCACCCGCGGCGGCAACTTCTTCAATCGCCGGCCCCCGTAGGACCAGAATTGTAAATCGCGGCCCGGTCCCGTAGAATAGAACCATGGCGAAGAAGTTCGACTCCGCGCTGACCACCACCTACGATCCCGAGCTCGCGCGGAAGTTCCAGGCGGCCGCGGAGAAGAAGACCGAGATCCAGGACTTCATCCGGGAGTTCCTGGTGCAGTTCCTCTCCCCGGACACAAAGACCGCCTACCTGAAGGACCTTCGGTTCTTCTTCGACTTCCTCCGCTCCGGCGACGCCGTCGTGGCGCATCCCCGGGACATCCAGAGCTTCCACTTCCAGCTCTACCGCGACCATCTCCTCGCCCGGGGCCTCTCGTCGGCGACGGTTAACCGGCGCCTCGTCTGCATCCGCTCGTTCCTAAAGTGGGCGATCGCCGCCAGGCTCATCGACCATAATCCGCTCGATGCGGTCAAGCTCCCGAAGGTGCAGACCGAGTCGCCCACTGTGGCCTTCGACGACGACGAGGTCCGCCGCATGATCGAGGCCCCCGACCGGTCGACGCACCGGGGGCGGACGCACCGGCTCATCATGGTTCTCCTCTTTCACCTCGGGCTCCGCCGGGCCGAACTCACGAAGCTGAAGCTCCGGCAGTTCGTCGAGGACCGGGGCCACCTCGTCCTCCGGATCGCCGGTAAGGGTGACAAGGTCCGCCCGGTCCCCTTGAGCGTCGTCGTCCAGGCGGAGATCCGCGCCTACATCGACGAACTCCGGGCCCGGGGCCAGGAGCTCGGCGCCGAGGACTACCTCCTCCAGACCGACGACGGACGGAAGAACGAGCGGCCGATCGACGGCTCGACGATCTTCCGGGTGATCACCCGCTACGCCCGGAAGGTCGGGATCACCAAGGCCGTCTCGCCGCACTCTTGCCGGGCGACGGTCATCTCACACCTCCTCGACACGCAGAACGCGGCGATCCGCGACGTGGCGACGTTCGCGGGCCACGCCAACATCACGACGACCGAGCGCTACGACAAGCGCCGGAAAAACCTCGACAAGAGCGCGGCCTACCAGGTGGATTTTTACAAGAAGGACGCCTAAACCGCCTGACCTGATTGGTGAAGAAAAGGGAAGCGTTCAGACAGTTAAGGTGGTAACAAAGTTAACGCCACGAGTCGCCAATGGTGATCTTCATGCACGTTAGATGCGTCGAAGCTCGGAACAGCTTTTGCTTGGCACTAGGCATGATCAAAAAATGCCCGAATCCATTCTGCGCTTGCCCTGATTTTTTGTCTCGCGACGGTTACTTTCGTCGCCGCGAGGACTCCAAGATCATTCAGCGCTACCGCTGCCAAGCCTGTGGAAAGCGTTTTTCGAGCGCCACCTTTTCGGAGCTCTACCAACAGCGACGACGACGGATCAACGGGACGTTGCGAAGCTCCTCTCGTCGAACCTCTCGCAGCGGCGGGCAGCGATCCTCCTGGGAGTGAACCGAAGAACGATCGAGCGGAGGATTCCTTTTTTAGGCGAAGGTTTCGACGCCTGAACGACCTGTTCCTTCGCCGCCGAATCGGACAGTTCCACAACATTCAACTCGATGATCTCATCACTAAGGAGAATTCTAAACTCGAGCCGCTCGCGGTGACGGTCGTCGTCGACAAAACTCTCGCCGGATCCTTGCGCTCGAGGTCTCGCAGATCCTCGCATTCGGACACCTGGCGGAGATCGCTCGGCGAAAGTATAGCCCCCGGCGGGATGAGCACGAGCAAGGGTTAACCGCGGCGTTTCAAAAAATCGCTTCGGTAATTTCCCCGGAAGTTCGCATTCGATCGGACGAGCACCAGTACTATCCCTTTATAATCATTCGATTACTTCCGCGGTCTCGCTACTTAACACTTCAAAGTGAGCGCGCATGCGTGGCGGGACAGGGTGAACTAAAGAGAGTTCAGTTTGACCCCCTCTTCGCCGTGAACCACACCTGCGCCCTGCTCCGGGCGAAGATTAACCGGTTGATTCGAAGGACCTGGTGCACGACAAAAGATCCCCGACGCTTGAAGGACCACCTCGACATCTTCATATACTACCATAACGAGGTGCTCGTTAGTTGAAGGTTTCACCACTCAAGTAAGGCGGTTCTACTAGGCGACACGCCGATCCGCAGCCTCGCGGAAGTGCTCCCTGACGAGCCCGCGCGCATGCGCGACGAAGTCACGGAGGAGCTCGACGCTCGCCGGGTTCGACCGGGCGAGCTTCTCGAAGGAGACGAAGAGGAAGACCTTCTTGTTCTTCGAGAAGTCGAACGCCGACTGGACGGAGAGGTCCTCGCGGTGGCAGTCGATCGCGTCAGACTTAACCGAAGAGTACAGGAAGTTGTGGGCGAACTGCGAGAGGAAGGGCCGGAGCTCCGCGAGGGATTTTCCCAGTGCCGGGCCGAGGCTCGCGGCGTTCACGAGGAAGCGCACGGCGCCGTCGACGGAAATCTTCCGCGTGTAGGCGTCGGCGTCGAGCGACAGGAGGAGACCCGAGGTGGTCAGCTGCTCGAGCGCCACGAGCTCCGCGCCGGCGAAGTCCTTCCCGTGCTCCATCAGGATCTTGCTCTTCAGTCGGATCCGGAAGTCCCGCCGCGGGAGCTTCCCCTGGAGGAGGTAGACGATGACGAAGTCGCGGTAGGTCGTCGGATTGAAGCACTCGGCGATCGACATCACCTTGAAGGGGCCGGTCGGCGAAATGAACGAGATGTCGAGCGGAGAGAAGGGATCGAGGCCCAGAGACTGGATGTGGTTTAAGAGATACTTCTCGTAGAGGTCGAAGATCGTCGTCTGGTGAACCTGGTTCTCGGTCCGGATCCAGACCGGAACGAGGGCGAGCTTCGCGAGGGCTCCCTCGCGGCGCTTGAGGTCGATCTCGAGCGCGGGCTCGCGTTCGAGGCGCGCCTTCACGAGGTCGCAGGTCTCGAAGAAGTCCGCCCAGTGGAAGAGGACGGTGCCCTTGTCGCAGAGGACGAAGTCCTCGCCGAGGGTCTTCGTGAGCGCGGGCCCGGAAAGGAACGTCGGAGCTAGAATTTGGGAAAGGTCGCGAAGGCCCATTCGAATCCTCGTTAGGAGATCTCTATTCTATCTCAGGTCGGCGGAACGGGAGAAAATTATTAAGGGGAAAATTTTCGCCTATCCTAAACTTCTTACGATCGCGACAAACGACTGATTTTCCTTCCGGAAATTCGCGAAGGAAAAGTAGCTGAAGACGACGGAAATACTGAACGGAATCGCGAGACTAACGACTATGTGGGCGAAATCTAATTGCACCGGAAGCTGCCGCTCGACGAAGATGTCCGGCATCATCTCGTGGCCGAAGGTTTCGAGGAGCTTCAAGGCGAGGAAGCCGCAGGTCCCGCCGATCGTGACGGTGATCGCGGAAAGTATTAAGACGAATTTAAAACACAGGTTCAGTAGCTTCTTCTGCGACATCCCGAGGATCCAGAAGCTCATGAGGTCCCGCCGGATCTTCGAGTAGAAGATCAGGAGCCCCGAGGTGATCGCGATCGCGACGAGGAAGCTCATACTGATAAAGAGGAAGAGCATGACCTTCGACTCGAGGTTCAGCGACCACACGAGGGCGTCGTTCATCTGCTCCCAGCTTACGATTCGCTTCGGGACGCCGGTTTCGATGCGCGCGAGGGCCTCAAGCACCGACGGCGGAACCTCGCCGAAGAGACGGACCTGATTGACGCCGCGGCTACGCACGAGGTTCTGCACCATCGGGAGCCGGACCCAGGCCTCGAAGTCGTCGACCTCGGAGATCTCCGTGTAAAGGTAATCGGAGAGCGTCTCGGAGACGAAGCGCGGTACCTCCCCCATGAGCGAGTCGGTGACGCCGGGGGCGATCACCTGGAGATCGTCGAGGAACTGGAGCTTCGCCTTCGCGGCGAGCTCGGAGCCCATGACGATGCCGGAGAACTCCTTCTCCTGGAGGAACGGAGGCCGTTCGTCCTCGAGGTCGATCCCATGGAGCTTGGCCGGGGCGACGAAGTTCCGGTTCCGCAGCATCACCTCGACCTCGAGCTCCGAATAGAAGGGAACCGCGGCCTTCCGGAGAACGTCCTTCATCTCCTCGAGCCCCTCCTCGGTCACGCCGTCGAAGACCAAGACGTAGGAGCCGTTCACGGCCTTCGAGCGCGAGATGAGCCCCTGCTGGAGCCCGCCCATGATCCCCTGGATCACGAGGAGACTGAAGGCCGAAAGGAAGAGCCCGGTGACGGCGATGAAAAGTAGCCGCTGCCGGGTCTTCGCGCGGAGGATATAGGAGAAGAAATAGCTAAAAAAGGGCCAGGATCTCACAGGTCGTAGAACTTCTTCTTGTCGGCCACCATCATCGAAAGGAACGGCGCGATCTGGTAGCGCTCGCGGCTCACGTCCTTGGAAAAGTTATTGAGCCGTTCGGCGATCTGGTCGAGGCCCTCCTGGTCCGCCCAGCGGCAGAGGCCCCCGCGGAACGGCGGAAACCCGGTGCCGTAGATCATGCCGATGTCAACCGTGGCCGCCTTGTCGACGATCCGGTCGGCGAAGATGTAGGCCGCCTCGTTGACCATCGGCAGGAAGAGCCGCATCTGGAGTTCCATCTCGTCCCTCCGGACTTTCTTGCCGGAGAGGAGCTTCGCGAGGTCCGGGTTCTTCCCGGTGACCTTTCCCTTCTCGTCGTAGAGGTAGAAGCCGCGGTGGTTCTTCCTCCCGAGGAGCTTCGCCTCGTAGAGCTTCGTCGAAAGCTCGCTCGGCTTCGCGCGCTCGCCGAGGCCCTCGTGCATGATCTTTCCGACCTTCATGCAGACGTCGAGGCCGATCTCGTCCATGAGCCGGCAGGGGCCCATCGGCATGCCGAAGTTCAGCGCGGCCTCGTCGAGGGCCTCGGGGGCGACGCCGTCCTCGAGCAGAAAGGCCGCTTCGTTCAGGTACGGCGCAAGAATCCGATTGACGAGG
>JBILTI010000045.1:0-8324 GCA_044371595.1 Bacteriovoracaceae bacterium | reverse complement strand
GCCGACTGGTGGTGGGCGCGGGCTATGGCCGCCCCGGGGATGCTCCTCCAGAAGCTCACGACGAAGGAGCCCGACGACCAGCAGCTCGAGGTCGCCCTCTCTTCGATCAAGGCCGTCCTCCACCTCGAGGAAAAGTACAACCTCAAGGCCGCGACCGCAAAGGTCGTGACCCTCGACGAGATCGACATCCGGAACCTCGGCGACATCGAGGTCACCAACACCTCCCTTAAAGAATTCTTAGAATAGCTAGCACCCAGGAAAATTCACGTGTTCCATAAATTAGATGCTGTTGTCAGACGTTTTGAAACATTGACCGAGCGCTTGGGCGACCCAAGCCTCTACGACCGCGCCCAGGAGCTACGGGAGACGAACGCGGAGCGCGCCAACCTCGAGCCGATCGTCGTGAAGTACAAAGAGTACAAGAAGATGGTCGCCGACATCGAGGGCAACAAGGACATCGTCCACAACGAAAAAGACGAGGAGATGCGCGAGATGGCGAAGGAAGAGCTCGCCGACCTCGAGAAGCGGCTCCCTGGCGTCGAGCACGAGCTGAAGCTCCTCCTCCTGCCGAAGGATCCGAACGACGATCGGAACGTGATCCTCGAGATCCGGGCCGGCGCCGGCGGGGACGAAGCCTCGATCTTTGTGGCCGACGTCTGGCGGATGTACAAGAACTACTTCAATGGCCGCGGCTGGCGTTCGGAGGTCGTGTCGATCTCCGAAGGCGACCGGGGACTGAAGGAGATCGTTGTGAACGTCTCCGGCGATAAGGTCTACTCGAAGATGAAGTACGAGTCCGGGGTTCACCGCGTCCAGCGGGTTCCGGACACCGAGGCCCAGGGCCGCATTCACACGTCGACGATCACCGTCGCCGTGATGCCCGAGGCGGACGAGGTCGGGGACGTCGTCCTGGACATGAACGAGATCCGCGTCGACGTCTACCGCTCCTCCGGCTCCGGAGGCCAGTCGGTCAACACCACCGACTCCGCGGTCCGCCTGACGCACCTTCCGACAGGCCTCGTGATCGCCATGCAGGACGAGCGCTCGCAGTTGAAGAACAAGGAAAAGGCCTTCAAGATCTTGAAGACGAAGCTCTTCGACCTCAAGGTCCAGGAGGCGGCGGCGAAGGAAGCGGCCACGCGGAAGGGCCTCGTCGGCACCGGCGACCGCTCCGAGCGGATCCGGACCTACAACTACCCGCAGGGCCGGATCTCCGACCACCGGATCAACTACACCATCTACAACCTTCCGGCCTTCATGAACGGCGACATCGACGAAGTCATTGACGCGCTCATCGCCCATAACCAGGCGATCCTCCTCCAGGGGACGGAAGAATAGAAACGCTCCGGGACGAGTGGCGCGCCGTCTTCGCGGAAGACGCGGCCGCGCTCGCGGACAACTACCCCGGGATCGACCTCCCGCGCTTCCTGTGGGAAGTCGAGGACTACTTTAAGTCGCGGACCGGGACTCCGATCCTCTCGCTCGACCACGCCGTCCACCAGGTTCCGCTGCGGACCCGGAGGCGGCTCAGGGAGGAACTCCGCCGGGGCGTTCCCTTCGCCTACCTTACGAACTTCTGCGAGTTCTACCGCCACCGTTTCTACGTGCGCGAAGGAGTTCTGATTCCGCGGCCCGAGACCGAGTTCCTCGTCGACCTGATCCTTCGATCGGGGATCCCGGTGTCGTCGATCTTCGACGTCGGGACCGGGAGCGGGGTGATCCTCCTGAGTCTCCTGGCGGAGCGGCCCTCGGCGCGGGGGATCGGCGGTGACCTTTCTCCGGCCGCCCTCGCCGTGGCCGAGATCAACGCCCGCCGACTGGGCCTCGCGGAACGGGCGACGTTTCTCTCCGGCGACCGGTTCGCCGCTGCCCCGGTGGCCAGCTTCGACCTCTTGGTCGCGAACCCGCCCTACATCAAGCGCCGCGCGCACCGCACGGGCGTGCACGAGATGGTTCACGCGCACGAACCCGACCTGGCCCTCTACCTCGACGACGAGACCTACGACCGGTGGTTCGAGGAGCTCTTCTCGGGCGTCCGTGCCGCGCTGATTCCCGGCGGGTTCTTCTTCATGGAGGGCCACGAAGCCGAGGTCGCGCGGCAGGTTCCGCTCCTCGAGGCCGCGGGCCTCGGAGACGCCGTCGTCCTGCCGGATCTCGTGGGCCGTCCACGCTTTCTCCGCGCTCAGCGGATGATGTAGAGGTAGTCGGCGATCTTTCCGTACTTCTCGTCGCCCGCCACGAGGTCATCGACCGCCTCGTCCTCGAGCGCCGTCGCGTCGATCATCTTGATCGTGACGGGCCTCTCTTCCGGCGTCCGCGCCAGGGCCCGGACTACGCCGTCCTGGTAATCGGTGTGAAAGGACCCGGCGATGACGAAGCGGAGCGAGTGGTGGGACCCGGTCCGGAGGGCCCAGGCCATGACGGCGTCGGTGTAGGTCTGCGCCTCGAAGTAGTGCTCGAGGGTCTTCCCGTTCCGGACGTGGTGCTTCATCGCCCGGGTGAAGCGGTCCCGGTAGGCGTCGGTCGCCGGGGGAACGTCGGTGGGTCGCCGGGATTCCGGAAGCCGGGCGAGGCCTCGCTGGGTGATCGCCTTCTTCCAGTCGTCGGGGGCGTTTAGACCGAGGAGCTGGCCCCGGAGGTCCCGCACGGCCTCGAGCATCGGAAGGTAGTCCCGGTGCTGTTCCCGGGTTTTTTGCTCGGGGAAGAGCGCCTTCAGGAACTGCCACTCCCCGAGGCCTCCGTTCTGCCAGCGCTCCATCGCCGCGGTGATCTGCGGCTGCCGGTGGTAGGGGAGGAATTCCCAGCCGACGGTAAAGCCCGCCTCCCGGTACTTTTCGGTGACGACCTTCCGGATCAGGCGGCCCTCGGCTTCCTGGATCACCGGAGTGTAATGGTGCTCCCCGATGACGATGGTCCCGCGGTCGGGCAACCGCCGCACGAGCCGGTCCTCCCCGAAGACCTTCCCCGTGGCGAGGTCCCGGACCTCCACCCGGTGGGCGCAGGAGAACAGCAGCGCGAGCGCGGCGACGGCGATGGTCCGAAAAGCCATAAAGACAAATCCCCTTTTTAATCTTACAATCGTCCTACCCTAACAGAGAGAAATTCATGGATAAACTCATCGTCAACGGCCGCTGCACGCTTACAGGCGAGGTCCGCGTTTCGTCGGCGAAGAACGCCACGCTGCCGATCCTCGTCGCTACTTTATTATGCCCGTACCCGGTCCACTTTGAAACCATCCCCGCTTTAATGGACGTCGGAACGATCATCAAGCTCCTCCAGAGCATGGGCGTGAAGCTCGCCGTGGAGGGGGGCCGGACGACCCTCGACGCCACCGAGCTCGCGAACCAGCACGCGGACTACGCCCTGGTGAAGACGATGCGGGCCTCGGTCCTGGTCCTGGGCCCGCTCCTCGCGCGCTACGGCCAGGCCTCGGTATCGCTCCCGGGGGGCTGCGCGATCGGCGCCCGGCCCGTGGACATCCACCTCATGGGGATGGAGAAGCTCGGCGCGGAGATCCAGATCGAAAACGGCTACATCAAGGCCCGGGCGGAGAAGCTCAAGGGGGCGGTGATCACGCTGCCGTTCCCGAGCGTCGGCGCCACGGAGAACCTCATGATGGCGGCGGTCCTGGCCGAGGGCCAGACCGTCATCGAGAACGCGGCGATGGAGCCGGAGATCGACGACCTCGCGGACTTCCTCATCGCCCAGGGCGTGCGCATCGAAGGAGCAGGGACCTCCCGGATCACGATCCATGGGATGGACCTGAAGGACCTTAAACCGGCGGCCGCCCCCTACCGGGTGATCGGCGATCGGATCGAGGCGGCGACGTTCATCATTGCGGCGATCATGACCGGCGGCGACGTGAAGGTCACGGGCTTCAATCCGAAGCACCTCTCGTACGTCCTCGAAACGCTGACCAAGATGGGGGCCGTCCTCGAGACCGGCGAGGACTTCGTTCACGTGAAGAAGTCCGCCCGCCTCAAGGGGACAGCCATCGAGACCGCGCCGTACCCGGGGTTCCCGACCGACGTCCAGGCCCAGATGATGGCGCTGATGAGCGTCGTCGAGGGGAACTCGATCGTCACCGAAACGATCTTCGAGAACCGTTTCATGCACGTCCCCGAGATGGGCCGCATGGGCGCCACGGTCACGCTCAAGGGCAACTCGGCTCTCATCGAAGGCGTCGAGGCGCTCAGCGGTGCACCGGTCATGTGCACCGACCTCCGGGCCTCGGCGGCGCTGATCCTCTGCGCCCTCGTCGCCTCCGGTCAAACCGAAATTCAGCGTGTCTACCACCTCGACCGCGGCTACGAGAAGATCGACGAGAAGCTGACGAACCTCGGTGCATCGATCACGCGGGTTAAGGGATAGTATGAGCGATTGTATCTTCTGCAAGCTCGTCCACGGAAAGATCCCGTCGACGAAGGTCTACGAGGACGAGGCCGTCGTCGGCTTCAAGGACCTCAGGCCTCAGGCCGCGATCCACCAGCTCTTCGTTCACAAGCGGCACACGCGCGACATCAACGACCTCGCGAAGTCCGATCCGGCGCAGCTCGCGGACCTCTTCGCGGCCATCGCCGCTTACACGGAGCGGGAAGGGCTAACCCGCGAGGGCTTCCGGGTTGTCACCAACCTCGGGCCGTACGCGGGGCAGACGGTCTTCCATACCCACCTTCACGTCCTCGCCGGCGAACCGCTCGGGACTTTCGGCGCGTAAGCGCGGAGCGGGCGCTACTCGGCGTTCCGCCGCCGACGTCTGATGCGGCGAGGTCCAGCTTCCGCAACAGGGACTTCCCGAACTTCTGCGCTTCGCTCTTCAGCACTTTACCGGTCTCGAACTCGATCGCCCAGGTGGTCTCGACGGCGCCGGTCTCGGTCCGGAGGATCGAGCGCTGGAGGATGCACTTAATCGGCTTCCCGTCGACGGAGAGGGTGAACGTGTTCGTTTCCTTCGTGTTGAACGACGTCGGCACGTACACGACCTCGTTCTTCGGTCGGTTCAGGACGTCGGAGATGCGTTCGGCGCCGGCGAAGCTGATTCGGTGGAAGCCGTAGTTGATCGCCGCGACGTCGCTCCGGATGATCGCGAGCTCGGTCACCGGCAGCGGATCGTTCCGCGTGCCGTCGTTGTACGCGTAGATCCGGTCGAAGAGGTCGAGGTACGCAGCCTCGATCGACCGGAAGAGCGGCTCCGGAACGACGCGCTTCTCGTCGCGGTTGAAGGCCCCGCCGAAGACAACGCCGGCGTCGGCGACGGCCGTCTTGTGGAGCTGCTCGCGGAAGACGAGCTCCGTTCCGGTGCTCTTTTTAACGAGGATCAGGCGGATCGGCTGGGCGAGTTCGCGCAGGAAGAAGCCGCCTTCGAGGAGCGAATCGAAGTAGTAGAACGTCTCCCGGTCGCGGACGCCGGCGAAGCGCTGGTCGAGCTTTTCGAAGCCGCCTGGCCGGAGCTGGAGCCGGAAGTAGGTTTCGTAGGTCCCGTCTATCTCCCGCGCGGCGAGGCGTCGGTCGGTCAGGGCCGAGGTAAGGAACTCGGCCAGCGCCTTCTCCTCTTCCTCTTCGAAGAAGAGCTTCGGCGTGAGCTTCGCCGAGAGTGCGGCGGTCCGGAGGTCGTCGTTCCGGTGGTCGTGGTCGGCGACCCGTTCTACGTAGTTCTTCCAGTTGTTCACGAGCTTAAACCCGGTCAGGCTTTCTACGATCATGTCGTAGTGTTCGACGACCTGGGCGAGCGTCTTGAACGTTCCATTGTGCATGTACGGCGCCGTGAGCGCGACGTTCCTGAGGGCAGGAACGCGGAAGGCGTAGAGGGTTCCGGTTCCCCGGTCCCACTGGTTGCGGCCGCGGTCGTCGCCGTCGACCTTCCCCGGGCCGATCTGCGGCACGCCGATGCTATGGAACTCGAAGTTCGAGAGGTGGGCACCGTTGTGGCACTCCCCGCATTTGCCCTTCCCGAAGAATACGTCCATGCCGACCTTCTGGATCTCGGTCAGCGCCGACCGGTCGCCGCGGAGGTAGGCGTCGTAGGGCGTATCGCTGAAGGCAAAGGCCGCGCGCTGGAACTCGGCGATCGCCTCGCCGACGTGGCCGATGTTGATCGCCTGGCCCGGATAGAGCTCCGCGAACAGCGCCCGGTACTCGGGGACGGCGAGGACGCGCTTCATCACGAGGTCCCACGCTTCCTGGTCGCTGGCGGCGTTAGCGATCTCGTTGGTTCCCGGTTGTCCGCGCATCTCCGCGTGGTCGACGATCGGAAAGATCGCCTGCGCCGCGAGCGCGCTCCGGAGCGTCGCCGCGACGTCGGCTCGGAGCGGAACCGGCGTCGTAAGTTCCTTCGTGAGCGGATTAAACGAGACGCGGCCGTCCCAGAACATGGTGTTTACGCCGTCGAGGTTGAACAGGGACGGCGTATTCCGCGCGAGGATCTTGCCGTTCTTCTGGACCCGCAGCCGGCCCGCGGCCTGGATCCCCTCGGCCCCTTCGCCGAGGCTCAGCGGGAGCTCGTCCGCGGTCATGGCGCGCGGATGGTGGCAGTCACGGCAGGTGATGTTCCGGTTCCCCGAGAGGAGCGGGTCTTCGAAGAGCTCGTGGCCCAGCTGGGCGAGCTTGGGGTTTACGTTCTGCGGCTTCGCGAGGGGTTCGAGGTTAAACTTTTCGACGTACTGGGAAAGTTTTTGATCGATGTCAGCGAAGGTGGCGAAGGAGATCGCAGTGAGAATTACAGCAAGGAATAGGCGCATGGTTAAATCCTATTTTAAGTAAAAGTTAACGAGTTTGATGTATCAAACTTTTATTAGCTTTTTACAGACGAATTTTTACCAAAGCGATAATTAGCTTCTAATTTCTAGCAGCAAGGAGTTATTGTTGCATGCCGTTAAAAATGCCAGCCAGGACGGTTCGCTGAAGCTGGTTAAGTTGCGCGGTTCGGGCGATGAAGATGATCGGGCTGCGCTCGATCTGGGCAGTGGCGACGAACTGCCCCTTCGCGGCGTTGAACTCCGTGACTTCGAAGACGTCGTGAAACTTCTCGAGGTAGGTCTGCATGAGCTCCTTCTCGCGCGGAGTTCCGAGGGTGAAGTTCGCCTTCTTCGCTCCCGAGAGGAGCGCCTGGGTGAGCTTCGGCCGCTCCTTCTTTTCGTTGTTCTCGTCCTTCTCTTCCGCGGAGACGACGTCGTTGAAGATGATTGAAAGGTCCGTGGCCCCGAGGTTGCGCTTCATCCAGTACCAGAGCTCCTCGAAGAAGCTGATCCGGTCTTTCTTCCAGAGGTCCCGGAAGTGGTTCGTGAGCTTCCAGGCGTTCTCCACCGAGGAGAAGTTCTGGTGCAGGGTCCAGCGGTTCGAGAGCTTCAGGTAGAGGTCCTTGAACTGCTGCGCCGGGAGCGCCTCGAAGGCCGCGAGGCCCAGCGATTCGTCGCGAGCGTCGACGATCGGGTAGTGGGCCTTCTCTTTCTCGAGGAGGGAAACGAGCGAGCTGAAGTGCTCATTGTCTTCCACGAAGAGCCCCTGGAGGTTCTGATCTGGAAGGTCCGTGACGTCGATGATCTTCGTCGCGAGGGAGTTCTGGGCCCAGTCGAGCTCCTTGAGGAGCACCTGACTGCTGGAGCGGACGAAACCGAGCGAAATGATCATGCAAAACCTTCCTTTGAACCGTGCCATATTAACAAAGGCGACTTTAAGTTACAATGAACTCATGGTGCAGCATTGGGCGATTTTCTTCCTCGTTTGGCTTTCCGTCGGCCGCCTCCGGGCGCAGGACGAGCGCTACTTCCGGCAGATCTTCACCGGCGAACTCCCCAAGGTGAACGACGAGGTCACGGTCGCCCGGGGCCCGCAGTTCACCGTCTCCGGGGCCCATTACCGGGTCGACCTCGATGGCGACCGGATCGAGGAGGTCGTGATCCCGCAGAAGCGGGACGGCGTCGACTGGCTCGAGATCCGGAACTCCTCGCAGCGGACGCTCTTCGAGGCGCGGCTCCTGCCGATGGGGGCCTTCAGCGCCCTTTATAAGGTCAAGCTCGTGCACCTCTCGACGACGACGAAGGCGCTGCTCTTGTTCCTCGACGAGGGCCACACCGTCGGCCGGCGCTTCGAGTCCACGGCGCGGCTCTTCGTCCTCTCCTACGAGGACAACGACCTGTCGCGGGCGACGCTCGTGATGGGGCCACACTTCTTCCACGAAACGGAGAAGCAGCGGGATCAGTACTTGCGGCGGGACTTCACGGTGAACGTCGTCGACGTCGACGGCGACGGCACGCGGGAGATCCTCGTGCACTACAACCACATCCAGCGGCTCCTGCGGTACCTCGGGAAGGGAGACTGGGAGCGGC